>JBDHYV010000115.1:0-7967 GCA_039811545.1 Bacteroidales bacterium
GATTTATGGTTCTACACCCGGGAGGAAATTCCGGCCGATGCTCTTGCGCTCCCACTTCAGATGCTGGCAAAGCTCCTTGCCGAACAACTCAGCACTGAATTAGTAACCATGACCGTGCGCACCGTTTTGGAGTTTGTGAGCCTTGTGGCGGCTGGTAAACCTCGCCATCAGGAGTTGATTCCGCTTGCACTTGAAGTTTTGGATCAGCATCTCGAAACAAACTATCATGCTTATTTGCTTTCGGCTAAATACTTTGCGCGGTATCTCACCAAAGTCAGTGATTTGCAACTTGTATCGGATTCGGCGCGACAGCTTTCGACAAAAGTGTTCAATGGATGCTATTCGTTTTGGGAACAATCATCGAATATTAATGTGTGGCTACAGATGAATCCACAACTCACTGATAACGATGCAATAGCGTTGCAAAATCATTTGGGTAAACCTTATTTTGACGGATTGCGGCAACAACTTGCTGGGGCTTCCAAAAAGCCAGGCTTCCCTTCCGATCTTCCAGTGTATGAGGATATTGCCGAACGATTTGCTGCATCGGTTGAGATGATTCCACAGTTTATCAGTAAGTTCCAGTTTGTTTTTTTTCTGCTTCACCTCCAGGGAATGGAAGTCATTTCGGAACGACTGATATGGTCGCTCGATCGCATGATTCGCCAAACCGTTGACGAGCTTGAACCTTCGGAGCTTTACGACTTCATCAACCTGATTTTCAAGCTTGCCGAAGAGATGAAAACTACACACACCTCGGCTGTGCTCGACTTTTTGCAAACTTTTGGGTTGAAAATCATTGACGTTGACAAAACTGAGCAGAAAGAGTTAGTCAACCATTTTGAGAAAAGCCTGATTGCTTTTGGCTTTATCACTCCGGGAACGGTGTTCGTAGATGAAGACTGGCAGTTGAGCGTAAATGCCAATCATATCAAAAATATCCGGGTTTGGTTGCAACTGATCGAGTCGTCGCACTCGGGAATGGAGAAGCTGTTGAGTGCTTTGATCGTCAATCTGCGCCTTGGCGGTATTTTCATCAGCGATACCGACCTTTTTCAAAGAGAAATCACCAAAGTGCTCAACTCGAATATTGGGCCATACTACAAAAAGGTGAAGCAACTCACGCGGATTTTTCCAGTTTATTTCAACGAGATTGGTGCCGAAGGCGAGATTCGTAAAGTAACCACCACGATGGACGAAATCTCGGGCCGTCAGGATAAATTGGTGCATTTTCTTCGGAAACAGGTTCATACAGAAAGCAATAACACGCTTATCGGACTGACACTCAAGATATTCAAGTTTTGGTATGATGGCGATCTCGAAAAGCTGAAGCCTGCGCTGCCCGATAATGTTTACAGCTCCATCAATATGCAAAGCGAGTGGTTTGCACCAATTCATGGAATGGTCAACGAGCTTTGCAGCCTCAACCAGTCCGACCCCGAAGGGCTGCTTATGCTCTCGCAAAAGGAGTTTGATCAACTGCTTAATCGCCTCAAAGTCAGTAATCAGCGTGATATGGAGCGGCTTCATGATATCCATAGCCTCTACGCTCATCTGCGCGAGAAATATTCGTTCGAATCGGTAAATATTATTCAGCTGCTTCAACGTTATCCGTTTATTGCTGAGAAAGAAATTGAGCAACTCAGAAAAGCTTTGGATGCCAATGATTACAAGCGTTCGCTCAGGCTTATATATGCATTTATGGCCAAACTCCGAACCATTATCTTCAATCCTGAAGAAAGCGAGGGCTGGGAGAATATTTATCACAAACGCCATATTGCTATTGGTATCCCTTCGATGTATGGCGTTTATCGCGAAAACAAGTTTGAGGCCTTGGGGCTCACCTTCCGTTTGGAGAAAGTGGCCACCCGCCTTATGGAAAAAGTAGTCGGAAACATCAATCTTGACTATATTTCGGCTACCACGCTCGAAGAAACCTATCAGATTCTTGATTATTTCCGCGAAGGGCTCGAGTTTGACGGGATTACAAATCAGGGCTTTAACTCCAATTTGCAGATGCTGCGCTACAGCCTCACTTCGCGAAGCTTCTCGTTCGACCAATATATCAACATTTTTCAGTTCATAGCCCAGGATATTCGCCGCATCATCATCAAACATTTTTTGAAATCGTATGAATATCCGCTCAAAGTGGTTGTTCCGCAGCTTTTCGATCCCGGAAACCAGATGAGCGAAAAGGAACAAAGCCAACTGCTTGCCCGAAAATCGGAAGAGTTTCACCGTGATGTGATTGCTGAAGCTTTTTTGGTTCAGCCTTTGGATAATTTTATTTCGCGCATCCTTTTCTCGCTTGGAAATATGGCCGATAAGCTCGATCCAAGCCTGATCAACGACATCATGACCTACAACAAAGAGATGGTAATCAGTCCGTTTTATGAGCAGACACCCAAGATGGACAATCAGGTTTTTCTGGGCAGCAAAGCATACCACCTTAAAAATCTCTACCTGAAAGGATTTCCAGTGCCACCGGGTTTTGTCATCACATCAGAGGTTTTTCGGCGCAACAACACCATCATGGCCCTTAAAGAACTTCGTAAAGAGTTGCATGAGTTGGTGAGGTGGCATATTGGTCGGCTCGAAAGGCTGACGGGTAGAAAGTTTGGCGATCCCAATAATCCTTTGCTGTTTTCGGTGCGTTCGGGCACCGCCATTTCGATGCCGGGTGCAATGGATACCATTCTCAATGTCGGCCTTAACGAGGAAATTGTAGAGCATTATGCAGCCAAAAGCGAACATTGCTGGGGCGTGTGGGACTCCTATCGCCGCCTCTTGCAAAGCTGGGGAATGGCTCACGGCATCGAACGTGATGTTTTCGACCAGGTGATGACCTGTTTCAAAGAAAAACTAAAAATTGGAATTAAGGCCGATTTTCAAGCATTGAGTATGCGGGACATTGCCTTGGCATACCGTGAGGTGCTGATAAATAACAAGGTAGATCTGGAACAGGATTTGTTCATGCAATTGATCACAACGATAAATATTGTGTTTGACAGTTGGTCGTCCGAACGTGCCTATGTTTATCGTAAACACTTGCAAATTAGTGATAATTGGGGGACTGCCGTAATTGTTCAGCAGATGATTTTTGGCAATTTAAACGAGAACAGCGGCACTGGAGTTGTATTCACCCAAAACCCAAAACGCGAACGTCCGGGCGTACATCTTTATGGCGATTTCAATATCAAAAGTCAGGGCGAAGATATTGTGGCCGGCTTAGTGAAACCGCTTCCAGTGAGCGAAACCCAGCGCCGGCAGGCCGAGCTCGAAGGCCAGTCGCTGCAAACCCTTTATCCGGCAATCTACAAAAGATTGTTCGACATCGCCTCCGACCTCACTGAAAATCATGGCTATTCGCCTCAAGAAATCGAGTTTACCTTTGAGTCGGATAAGCCAGAAGCATTGTTCATTCTTCAGACACGCGACCAGGAGTTAGTCATCGGACAAGAGGGCACGGTCTTTGTACATCCTCCCGATCAGATGAAACTGCTTGGCCGCGGTATCGGCATTGGCGGTGGAGCCATGAACGGGTTGGTGGCTTTCGACGAAGACGATATCGAAGCCCTGCGAAACAGCCATCCCGAAGCCAACATCATCCTTATCAGACCCGATACTGTACCTGATGATATCGGGATGATCTTTGCCTGCAACGGCCTCCTTACCGCACGCGGCGGTGCCACCTCACATGCTGCAGTCACCGCAGTGAAACTCGGAAAAACTTGTGTCGTGAACTGTACGAAAATGATGGTCAACGAATCAAAAAAATATTGCAAACTCGATGGCGCACGCCTGAATACAGGCGACCAGATTGCCATTGATGGCACATTGGGCAATATTTATCATGGATATTACCCTATTGAAATGACCACGCGCGATGAAGGTTATTATTATTAACAGCCGCAAAACTTAAAACCATCGAAAAAATGCTTGGATGACCGATTCACAGCCTGAAACTCTACTTCTTCATCTTAATATGTATAAAATTTGAGGTTTTGCACCGTAAAAATTCAGGTTTTATGTTGTAGTTTTGCAGCCCATGAAGAATATCCGGAATTTTTGTATCATCGCCCATATTGACCACGGCAAAAGTACTCTGGCCGACAAGCTGTTGCAGCAAACTCATACCATTAGCGAACGTGATCAGAAAGATCAGGTTCTCGACAGTATGGATCTCGAACGCGAGCGAGGGATCACCATTAAGAGCCATGCTATTCAGATGGAATATCTTTTTGAAGGCCAGCACTACACGCTCAACCTGATTGATACTCCCGGCCATGTTGACTTTTCTTACGAGGTGTCGCGTTCGATAGCTGCTTGCGAAGGCGCGCTATTGGTTGTTGACGCAACACAAGGAATTCAGGCCCAGACTATTTCAAATCTATATCTCGCGCTCAACCACGACCTTGAAATTATTCCGGTTCTCAATAAAATTGACATGGATAGTGCTATGCCTGATGAGGTTGAAGATCAGATTGTTGACCTTATTGGATGCAACCGCGAAGATGTGTTGCGGGTGAGTGCCAAAACCGGCTTTGGTATCGAAAGCGTGCTTGAAGCCATTATCCATAAAATTCCCGCACCTACAGGCGACCCCGAAGCTCCTCTGCAAGCACTTATTTTTGACTCTGTATTCAACTCGTTTCGTGGCATCATTGCCTATTTCCGTATTATGAACGGGACTCTCAATTCCAATGACCATGTTAAATTTATGGCCACTGGCAAAGAATATGATGCCGACGAAATCGGAGTGTTGAAACTGCGTCAGATTCCGCGTCAGACGATGAGTGTCGGCGATGTGGGATACATCATCTCGGGCATCAAATCGAGCCGCGAGGTGAAAGTGGGCGACACTATAACCCATATCGCAAGACCTAGCCAGACCGCAATCGAAGGCTTCGAAAATGTAAAACCAATGGTTTTTGCTGGAATATATCCGGTGGATGCCGATGATTATGAGGAACTTAGAGCCTCCATCGAAAAACTTCAACTCAATGATGCATCACTAGTCTTTGAACCCGAATCGTCCATCGCATTAGGTTTTGGATTTCGTTGTGGCTTTCTGGGTCTGCTTCACATGGAGATTATTCAGGAAAGACTCGATCGCGAGTTCGATATGGATGTCATCACCACCGTGCCCAACGTCCAGTTTAAGGCCTATACCACTTCAGGCGATGTGGTGGAAGTGCATAATCCCAGTGGACTGCCGGACGTGACAAAAATAGAACGTATTGAAGAACCGTATATCGTTGCCCAGATTATTTCCAAATCCGAATATCTTGGCAATATTATGACCCTTTGCATCGAAAAGCGGGGCGTAATGAAAAATCAGGTTTACCTCACTTCCGACAGGGTGGAGGTTACCTTCGAGATGCCCCTGAGTGAGATTGTTTTCGACTTTTACGACAAACTCAAATCAATCTCAAGAGGCTATGCCTCATTCGATTACCATATCAAAGGCTATCAGCCGGCCAACTTAGTGAAATTGGATATTTTGCTCAATAGTGAGCCGGTGGACGCGCTTTCTACCCTGATTCACCGCGACAATTCATACAGTTTTGGCCGTCGGATGTGCGAAAAACTCAAAGAACTGATCCCACGCCAGCAATTTGACATTGCCATTCAGGCCTCCATCGGTGCGAAAATCATTGCCCGCGAAACGGTAAAGGCACTTCGTAAAGACGTGACGGCAAAATGCTACGGTGGCGACATCTCGCGTAAACGCAAACTGCTCGAAAAACAGAAAAAAGGGAAAAAGCGTATGCGTCAGGTGGGTAATGTCGAAGTGCCCCAATCGGCTTTCCTTGCTGTGTTGCGACTCGATTAAGCTCCTTGTCCGCTAAAGGTAATCAGAAGGTTAGCCACAAAATTCCATATCATCACCACCACGATGGCAATGGCTTTTGCTAGATAAAAGTTCATCTTCCTATTTTTTATCAATACCCAAATAATCAAGGTGTTGAGCCCAAGTCCGATGCATGATATCAGAATAAACTGGCTGTATTCCAATGCAATATCAGGGTTTGAGCTGTGGAAAGTCCAAATGCGGTTCAGAATGTAGTTTGTGGTGGCAGCGGTGAGCATCCCAACAGAATTGCTCAAATATTTTGGAACTTTGAGGGTCTCTTTTAACAAATAGGTAGTTCCAAAATCAACAAATAGCCCCGATAAACCTACAAGTCCGAATTTCAAAAACTTGAATGGCAGCGTGATAAAAAGTGGTAATGTATTGGTGTTCAACTTCAGACTTCTTATAAATCCACGATCAAGATGATATTTTCTCAACCTCTCAGAATATCCACGTTAACTCTTTGGCCAGGTTTGAGTTGCTTCAGCCGGTTCATATAATCATAGATATTCCCCACCGGCATTCCATTGAGCCCGGTGATGATGTCGCCTTTTATCATTCCAGCTCTTTCGGCAGCCCCGCCTTTGGTTACTCCGCCAACGCTAAGCCCGTTTTCCGAAGCTCCGGTATAGTCTGGCATGATGCCCAAGGTAACTTTGAATCCTCTTCTGGCCGATTTCTGTTCTTTTGGGCCGGCTTCTGTAAAGCTCAATCGCTGATTGCCTTTGGAAAGATACTCTATTAGTTTTTGTGAAAAAATAGCTATTTCGTTCATTCCTTGAAAGTTGATCTTTTCAGGGCTGTCAGCGGGTGTATGATAATCGGTATGCGACCCGGTGGTGAAATAAAAAACAGGGATATTTTCTTTATAAAAGGAGGCGTGATCCGAAGGGCCAAAACCTTCAGGTGAATAACTGAATTTGAGCGGGCTGTTTTCTGTGAAGCGATGAAGAATTTCTTGCGTCTCTTTTGATGTGCCCGTACCGCCAATGGTCATGGATTTTGTCTCGTTGAGCCTGCCCACCATGTCAAAGTTGAACATGGCAACGATTTTTTCTTTTTCTACCGGCAGATTTTTGACAAAATAATCCGATCCGAGCAGACCCATTTCTTCAGCACCAAAAAGAACAAAAAGAAGAGAGCGTTCTGTCTTTGTTTTTTCATTGGCAAATCGTTTTGCCAGTTCGAGAACCATTGCTGTGCCTGATGCATTGTCATCGGCGCCCAGATGAGGTGCCAGAGTGTCGGGCATCCGCGATCCTGAACCCTTGCCGCCCATGCCCAAATGATCGTGATGTGCGCCAATCACGATGTATTCATTGCGTAAAACCGGGTCTTCCCCCCTAAGGATTCCGATAATATTTTGAGTGGTTACTTCGGTGAGTTTCAAAGAAGTATGCCCAGATGCCCGAAACTGAAAGTCGGTCTCATTGATTTTTCTGTTGCGAATGGCTTGGGCTTCGAGACTGTCAACCGATAAACCGGGAATAACTTTCTCTAAAAATGCCCGTTTTACATTGACGACCGGCAGGCCGGCATTCACGATGGCGCGTTCAAAAAGAAGTGGAACGAGCTCGTCGCCTTTGTCGTTTTGAAGGCCGCCAGTTAGAATAACGCCAAGCGCGCCACGGTCTTTGGCAAACATCGCTTTGGTTCGGGCATCGGAAAACGGAATGAATTGACTGCCGTTATTTTGAGGCTCTGGATCGCCTTTGAGCAAAAGAACCCATTTGCCTTTCACATCTATACCGGCATAGTCGTTGCGTTTCAAACTGTCAGTTTCAACAATAATGCCAAAACCGGCAAATACAACCTCGGCATCAAGCGAACGACTGCTGCTGAAGGCATAGAGACTATAATCTGTGCCGTAATCGGCATTATGACCATTAATAGTCAAGCGGTTGTCGTCAGTGGCTTCAACCGAAGTTACCACTTGAAACGCCTGAATGCCATCAGTATAGGGCATTTTGAGTCTAAGTTCATGAAAACGTTGTTGAACAAAACGGGCTGCTTGACTGTCCTCAGCGGTGCCAGGAAATCTTCCCTTGAGTTCGGGCGAGGCAAGAAAATAAAGATCATTACGTATCGAAGCTGCTTCCTGCGAAGTCAG
>JBDHYV010000116.1:0-7942 GCA_039811545.1 Bacteroidales bacterium
TATTATTTTAATGATTCTAAAACCATTTTGAAAATCATTTTATTATTTACCATGAATACACCTATCAACACCCCATTGAACCCGGCTGAGGAGCTCGACGTTCGTTCGTGGCTTCCTATTGAGCGTCATAACCATTTGATTGCACTTTTTGGAGAATTGCCTGCCGGCTCTCACTTTATTTTCATCAACGACCACGATCCAAAACCGTTGTACTACGAGTTTCGCTCAATTTATGGCGATGTGGTAGGTTGGGAATACCTGCATCGCGGCGGACGCGAATGGAAAGTAAAAGTTACGCGCACAGGCACTTTGCCTGCGCGTGAACTCAAAGAAATATCCACCTTGCTCGACCTTCGCAAAGCTAAGCCGGAGGAGTGGCGACAAATCGTGTTTCATCGCTACGGCATGATGGAAGCCGGCTCGACGATGGAATTGGTGTCCAATGATAATCCCGAAGAGGTTCAAAGTATTTTTGAAGCTCGTTTTCCGGGAAAACATTCGTGGGTAGTCAAAGAAAATGAGGCTAAACGCTTTGTGGTTCACATCACAAAAACTGCGAAAAGCGGCTTGGGCGATACCGGCTTTTCTGTGGTCAATGAGTTTGATGTGAGACCCTATTCGCCTGCTGAACGACATGAAATGTTTTACAAAGCTTTTACCGATATCCGCCCTGGCGAGGCTTTCGAGTTTGTTAACGACCACGACCCCAAGCCATTGTACTATCAAATAGAAGCTGAAAGCCACGAAGCTTTTCGTTGGGAGTATCTTGAGAAAGGACCGGAAAGCTGGAAAGTGAGGGTTATTAAAATCAAAAAAGAGGAGAACGACTGATCCCAAAAGTTGAAAAGCTTTTTGGCCTATCTTTGCAAAATATCAGCCACAACTGCTTGTTTCAAGCGGTTTTTGAAGTTTTCGTCGAAGTTCAATTTATTCAAGATAAAAACCCTAAAAAGCATTTTATGAACACATTTGAAAAATCCGTTGTATTCAGCTTTAAAGACAGCGTAGTTTATGCCGAGTCGGGCGTAGTGAGCCGTCAGGTGATGAAAAATAAAAAAGGTAATGTTACCCTTTTTGCTTTTTCAAAGGGCGAAGGACTTTCAGAACATACCGCTCCATTCGATGCTTTGGTGCAAATTGTGGATGGTACTGCAGCCATCGTCATTGGTGGGCAGCGTTTTACGCTTACTGAAGGACAGAGCATCATCATGCCGGCCAATATACCACATGCCGTTGAGGCTCCCGAACGTTTTAAAATGGTTCTAACCATGATAAGACCTTGATTTTGGAAAATGAAACGCTGATTTTGTTGAGTGTTTTTCGTTTTTTCTATAGGGAAATTTGAGGATTTGGACACCTGAGGATTTGAAAAATCAAATTCATCTCAATTTTGTCATTTCCTCTTTTTCTTTCTAGATGATATACTGTCTTCTATCCGAATTTCGGCGTTAAAGCCATCTATCATTTCATATTTGATTGCTTCGCCGTTTGAAAAATATGGTAGGATAGCAGTTTTTCAGTTGTGCCCAAAATAAAAAAATGACCGAAAAGCGATAGATGAGAATTTCACCTGACGAATCATCTGTATGATTCATTTTTGTCGCTTTGCTACTTTGGGCTTTATTTTTTCAAAAAATCTTACTTTTACCGGACTTTTTCAAAAGTGAAAGTCAAAAATAATTCACCCTTTTAGCAAGGCCACATGAATATCACGCCAGATCATTTTCTGCTTGTCGCTTCCATTTTAATGCTAATCAGTCTGCTTGCCGGGCGTACCTCTTATAAATATGGTGTTCCGGTATTGCTTCTTTTCATTGGCATTGGTATGTTGGCAGGTTCCGAAGGCATTGGCAATATATATTTCGACAGTCCGGTCATCACCCAGTTTATCGGTGTCATCGCCCTCAATTTTATTTTGTTTTCGGGAGGTTTGGACACGGAGTGGACTTCGGTGAAACCCATTGTCAGACGCGGCATCACCCTGAGTACACTCGGTGTGATTCTTACGGCGGTAAGCCTCGGTCTTTTTGTGTGGTGGCTCACCGATTTGACAATTTACGAGAGTCTTCTGTTGGGCTCCATCGTTTCGTCCACCGATGCTGCAGCCGTGTTTTCGATTCTCAGGTCGAAAAAAATCTCGTTGAAATACAATCTCCGACCAACCCTTGAGCTCGAAAGCGGAAGCAACGATCCCATGGCTTATGTATTGATGATATCGTTTCTGGGATTAGTAGTAAATCAGGATAAAGGATTCCTTAGTATTATCCCTCTGTTTCTCAGTCAGATGATTATTGGCTCTTTGACAGGATATGCTTTTGGACGAATAAGCAAATGGTTGGTGAACAACATCAAACTGGGCTATGAAGGGCTCTATCCCGTTTTGGTCATCACTATGATGGTTCTCAGCTTTTCGATCACTCAACTGTTACAAGGCAATGGTTTTTTGGCCGTTTATCTTAGTGCTGTATATTTTGGAAATCAGAGCTTTATACATAAAAGAACAATCCTGAAGGTTTTTGATGGCATGGCCTGGCTGATGCAGATTGTGTTGTTTCTCACCTTGGGATTACTTGTTTTTCCTTCGGAAATACCTCCTGTTGCCGCGACAGGCTTGCTCATTTCGCTATTTCTCATCCTTGTTTCGCGTCCTTTGAGCGTATTTATCAGCCTGAGTTTTTTCAAAATAAGCTGGCGCGAAAAGGTTTTCATTTCGTGGGTTGGGCTTCGTGGGGCAGTGCCCATTGTTTTCGCGACCTATCCCCTGCTGGCCGGAATTCGCCATTCCGATTTCATTTTTAACATCGTTTTTTTCATTTCGGTGAGCTCTATCCTCATTCAGGGAACCAGTCTTCCCATGCTTGCCCGATGGCTCAAACTCGATAACAAGGAAGAGAAATTTCGCAGTTCTCCATTGGACGAGTTTTTCGAAGAGCCTAAAAATGCACTGCTTCAGGAAGTTATGATTCAGCCGCACCATGGTGTGGATGGAAAAAAAATTGTTGAAATGCACTTTCCGCGCAACGCCATCATCGCCATGATTCAACGTGATGGCCAATATCTGACCCCCAATGGCAGCACCCGCCTCGAAATCAACGACAAACTTTTTATCCTTTCGGGAAGTTTAGAAGGTATGCGCGATGTAATGCGCTACTTCAACGAGCAGGGCGAAGCATGTGCCCAGGCAGTGGAGGCAACAACAGAGTCGTAATACTATTTTTGATATAAATGAGATAAGCTACGGGTTAGCAAGTAGATATGCAATTTCTGCATTTCCGATAACTTCAATGATTTCTCTCGAAATTTCAAAAAGTTATTTCTTTAGCATCTCAGGCCAGTTCGATGCACGAGACTTTCAAGTACCGGTTAAAATATAAAAGTACTGAAATACTTTTATTTGAATAAAAGTTCTATCTTTGCAGCATTATTCACTGAAAAATTACTTATTATGGAAAACTCCTCAACTACAATTCTCGATGTAACAAAGATTGAACCACGTTTGAAACATCCGACGATTTTTGCTCATTTTGATGCTTTAAAGCCCGGCGAAGGCTTCATCCTACATAACGATCACGACCCCAAACCATTGTATTACCAATTGCTGAACGAGCGCGGCGATATTTTCAATTGGAAGTATCTCGAAAAAGGTCCTGAGTGGTATAAGATTCATATTTCGATAAAGAAAGCTCTTGAACAGGAAGAAAGCATCGGCGAGATGGCCGCCAACGATCCGCGCAAGGTTCAGGTATTTAAGAAATATGGTCTTGATTTTTGCTGCGGCGGGCATTTGAGTCTGCGTGAAGCCTGCGAAGAAAAAGGCTTAGACCCGGTAAAAATCGAAAAAGAATTGCAGCAGGCCGATCAATTTCAGGCCACGCGACCATTGCCTTTCAATGAATGGAGCATTGATTTCCTGACCGATTATATCGTTAACACCCATCATTCTTATGTAAGAAAGAGTCTGCCCGACCTTCTTACATACGCCGAAAAAGTTTTTAAAGTGCATGGCGACCGTCATCCCGAATTGAATGCTGTGGATGATTTAGTGAACGAGATTGCCGAAGAGTTGCTTTCGCACATGGTTAAAGAAGAGAATGTGCTTTTCCCCTTCATCAAAGAGTTAGTGTCGGCTAAGAACACCCACAAGCCTTACCACCGTCCAGGTTTTAGCACAATTGCAAACCCCATCCGCATGATGGAAGTTGAACACGAAACGGTTGGGAAAAAGATGGAAGAAATTCGCCATCTGACCCATCATTTTTCTCTTCCGGAAGATGCCTGTGCCAGTTATGAGCTTCTTTACCGAATGCTTGAGGAATTTGAAGACGACCTTCACCAGCACATTCATTTGGAGAACAACATCCTTTTTCCCAAAGCTTTAGCCTTGGAAAAAGAGCTAGGCCAAGCTTGAGAACTGTCATTTTTTGAAAAACAAAAGGCAGCGTCAGACGGTGCTGCCTTTGCTAAATAAATTTTTAGACATGACCACAGCATTAAGCCCAACAGTGGAGATTAATTCAGAAACACGGATTTCGCTGCTTTTAAAACAGCATCCCGATGCTTTGGAAACCATCATTAACCTTTCGCCAAAGTTCACCAAACTGCGTAATCCCGTATTACGTCGGCTGATGGCCTCTCGTACATCCATTGCGATGGCCTGCAAGATTGGAGGCTGTAGCCTCGAGGAGTTCTTTGCACGGATGGAGACGTTGGGCTTTCGGGCCGATAGGTCTCAGAATCCCGAAACCGTGGAAAGCCACCTTCCATCGTTCATGAAACAACTTGACCGGCTTGTTGTCGTTGAACTTGATGTACGGCCGGTAATGGAAAATGGCGAAGATCCTTTTGGGCTTATTACAAACTATATCAGGCAGTTGTTGCAAAGTCAGGTATTGAAGCTGATCAATACTTTTGAGCCTGCTCCGTTGATTGAATTGTTAGAGAAACAAGGATTTGTGACTTATTCAGAAACGAAAGACGAAGAGACGGTCTTCACTTGGTTTTACAAAACTTCACATGCCAAAGACCCAGAGCCAGAGCCTGTTCATGCGGATGATAGTTGGGATGAAGTATTGGAAAAATTTAATGGGCGGATGGTGGTGATTGATGTTCAGCAGTTGGAAATGCCCGGGCCAATGATGACCATTCTGGAAGAGCTTGATAATCTGCCGGATGACCATGCACTGTTTGTGTATCACAAACGAATTCCCATGTTTTTATTGCCAGAACTGAAAGACCGGCAACTCGACTATCGCGCCAAAGAGATCAGCGAATCCGAAGTACACATGATTATTTTTAAAGCTTAAAATATGTTTGGTGTTACAGGAACCAGTCCGGCCAAGACGACCTCTTACAAAGTGGTTTTGCCGTTTTATTTTTATGCAGCCTTGTCGCTTTTAGTGGCCAGTATATTTCTGTTCACTTCCGACCGGGCTTTTCTGCATCATTATTTTCATCCTCATCTGCTGGCTATCACCCACCTGATGGCACTTGGTTGGGGTACCATGGTAATATTGGGTGCCAGTCATCAGCTTGTGCCGGTGCTCATCGAAGGTAAGCTGTATAGCGAGAAGCTTGCCCACTGTTCGTTTATCTTTGCTGCTGTGGGCATTCCTCTGTTGGTGTATGGGTTTTACTTTTTCGATATGGGGCATCCGGCCAAATGGGGTGGCAGATTGGTATTGTTGTCTATCATGGCATATCTCATCAATGTAGGAGTGAGCATAGGGCAAAGCAAAAAAATCAATGTGCAGGCGGTTTATGTGGCAACTTCTGTGGGTTGGCTATTCATCACCGGCACTTTCGGGCTGATGCTGGTTTACAATTTTACCTTTCCTTTTTTAGGCTATGATTCCATTCATTTTCTGCCATTGCACGTTCATGCGGGGGTTGTTGGCTGGTTTCTGCTCTTAGTGCTGGGCGTAGCCTCGCGACTTATCCCGATGTTTTTAATATCGAAATATCAAAACGACAGGCTGTTGTGGATCATCTATTTTTTAGTGAACGGCGGCCTGTTGCTCTATATTGCATTGTTTTATTTCGCTCCGAACAAGATACTTTCAGCCATTCCAATCGGGATGATCTTTGCAGCCATTGTGTTGTTTATCAAGCTCTGCCACGCCATCTATAAGAAAAGAATACGCCGTCAGGTTGACGACCAGATGAAAATTTCATTGCTTTCGGTGGCCATGATTCTTGCCCCAATTCTGCTTTTATTGGCTGTTGTCGTGTATGTTTCATATAATGGATATGGTGGCACTCACATCACGTTGGGCTATGGTTTTCTCATATTCTTTGGATGGCTCACGGCCATCATTCTTGGGATGACCTTTAAAACACTGCCTTTCATCGTGTGGAATAAAGTCTATCACAAGCGCTCCTTTTCCGGCCAGACACCCAACCCGAAAGATATGTTTGATGCCCTCATTTATAAAATAATGAGCGCGACCTATTTGTCGGGATTTGTGGTGTTTTTTGTGGGCATACTCACCAAATGGCTGCCACTGATACAACTTGGTGCGCTACTGCTTATCACTTCGGCAGTGTTATATAACTGGAACGTAATCAAAGTTTTAATACATAAAGCCAAACAAAAATGAACGTAAAAACCAATCATCCTGAACAATGCCAACTGGCTGTTGCCGGTCTTAAAACCGTTTTTGACCCTGAGATTGATCTCAATGTGGTGGACTTGGGACTGATTTACGAGATTCACTTTTTTGATGAGCCAAAAAAGGTGAATTGCCTGATGACGCTCAGCACCCAATTTTGTCCGATGGGCGAATCCATCGTTGATTCGGTAAAATATTCATTGGAATCGAATTTTCCCGACAGAGTAGTGGAAGTGACACTCACCTTCGATCCACCCTGGACTGCCGACTGTATCTCGGAAGAAGGCAGAGCCTATTTAAACTCTTGATCATGTTGAGCCATACCTGTAAAGCTGCCATCAAGGCCGTTGTTTTTCTTGGACTAAGCTCCGAAAACGGGGTTAAGTCGGGCATTATCGAAGTTGCCCGTAGCATCCGTGAAAATGAGCATACGGTGGGTAAACTATTGCAGAAGTTGGCCAAAGCAGGCATTATCAACAGTGCAAAAGGGCCAAACGGAGGTTTTTTTCTAACCCCCGAACAGCAACAACAACGTATCTTCGGGATAGTGGAACTTATTGACGGACCGGAAGTCTTTAGCCAATGCGGGATGGGGCTGAGCCAGTGTAGCGAGTCGAAACCCTGCCCTTTCCACAATGAATATAAACCAATCCGCGAGCAGTTTGAGAAGATGTACACCGAGAACCGAATTTGCGATCTTTATGACGATGTGAACAAAGGCGTTGCCTTTTTGACAGGCTGAAACTACCCGCAGCTCCGTAAACTTGGCGCAAAAATCCTGTAGCTTGTTTTTTGTAGCAAATTCATGTTTTTAAAATACTTTAGCCGGAAGGACGAAGAGGTTTTGAAAAACCAACTGACTTCCGGCTTTCAGTTTTATTTCGGGTGGTTTGCACCGATATCAACAAAGCCAATGTAAAGCGTTTCACTCATTTTATAGTAATTCTTTAATTATGAAAAAGTTACTTCTTCTTTTGTCGTTTGCGTTTGGATTTACTTTCATACCTAAAGCCCAAACCGACCCCGTAATCAATCGTATCATTGAGATTGGGCGGACTGACAATCAGACCATGCAGCATTTAGATATTTTATGCAACCGTTTTGGAGGCCGACCTATTGGCTCTGATGCATACGACAATGCGGCACGCTGGGCAGCAGGCAAATTCAAGGAATGGGGGATGGAACTAATCACGGATACGGTGGGCGAGTTGGGTGTAGGATTTAACCGTGGACCATGGTCGGGGCGGTTGTTGGGCGATAACCCGATGACCTTGCATTTTGCCACACCTTCCTACACAGCCGGAACCAAAGGTGTCCAAAAAGGTCATGTGAGG
>JBDHYV010000117.1:0-7907 GCA_039811545.1 Bacteroidales bacterium
GGATACCTCACACCAAATGAAAAATTTAAACAAATTATTAACCAGAATTCAGTTGCATTTGCAAGTTGAATTCAGCTATTACCTTCGAATCTTGGAAAGCAAACGTATTATTCTTAAAGTGGCTTTGTGGTACTTTTTTAAAGCATTCACCATAGAGCACACTACAATCAATAAGTAGGATAAAGCGAAAATAGGCTCATCGGCAGAAACTGTTTGCGCGATTTGTTTTGTTGAAAGGAAATGCAGGCGATGAATACGGAAACCAATCATGTGATGCCACAAAAACGCTACCGAAGTTTGTGGCCTTATGCGGGTATTTTCATTTTTATTATGCTTTCGGTTCTCATCTGGGGAGTTATTTTAAATGGCTTTCTGGCAGAAAACAAAATGCTTTTTGATAAATATTATTCGCCCGAAATTAGTTTTATTGGGCTAAAAACCGATGATCAGACAAATCATCAACGACTTGGAGAAGGTCTTAGCTGTTTTGCGAAAGGCAATTATCAGGATGCGCTGCATGTCTTTGACCAATTTCCAGACGACCCGTTGGCCATGCTTTGCCGTAGTCTTTCGCTCATTGAGCTTGGGCAAGCCGGACTGGCAATCCGCGATTTGGACGTTTTGGCAAAAGACACGGCCAACGTCTATCACGATCAAGCAAAATGGTATAGGGCGCTTCTCCATTTGAAGCTCAATCAGCCTGCACAAACAAAGATGCTGCTGGAAAACATTGCCGCCGATCATGGAATTTACAAAACCAAAGCACTGAAACTTCTTGAAGAGTTAGAAACAGATTAGAAACAGGCTGCATTGGCAGCTCCGACAGCTTGTCATCTTCATTTGTCCCAACACACGTAAACGCCTCTGTCTAATAGCAGGCAAATCACTATGATTAGGTATTTGTAGTGAAACAAACAGGCTTTATTTTTGTAATGAAAATCTCAGCACCCCACAAAAGCTATCTGAATCCGTTTTCGTTGTATTTAACCCGCAAATTATGAGGCAATTATCTGAATTAAAAGAAGGCGAAAAAGGGATAATTCTAAAAGTGAAAGGTCGTGGAGCTTTCCGTAAACGGATTATCGAGATGGGGTTTGTACCTGGGAAACAAGTGATTGTTGTGAAACGTGCTCCGCTTGGCGACCCAATCGAATACAATGTGATGGGTTATGCGGTTTCGCTGCGAAAAAGTGAAGCTGCTTTGATTGAGGTGCTTTCGGAAGACGAGAAAGCCTCCAATGCCGGAGGCGGTTTCCATGGCGTTCAGGCGCTTGAGCAAGCACTCCAGCTTCGGCCAACGACTGATAGAAAGGTAATTTCTGTGGCCCTTGTGGGCAACCCCAACTCGGGCAAGACGAGCATCTTCAACGTAGCATCCAACTCGCGCGAGAGGGTGGCCAATTACAGCGGCGTTACCGTGGAAGCCAAGTCGGCCCTGTTTAGTCATGGCGGTTATACCTTCAGGCTCACCGACTTGCCCGGAACGTACAGCATCACCAGCTATTCGCCCGAAGAGGTTTTTGTGCGCAACTTCATCTTTAACGAACTGCCGGATGTTGTACTGAATGTGGTGGATGGCTCCAACTTAGAGCGAAACCTTTACCTTACCACACAACTCATTGACATGGACATCAAAGTGGTGATGGCCCTCAATATGTTCGATGAGCTGAAAAACAACGGAGCCGAGTTTGACTACGACAGCCTGGGTAAGCTCATCGGAATTCCCATTGTACCCACCATCGGGTCGAAAGGCGAAGGTATCGAAGCCCTTTTCGACCGCATCATCAGCGTTTATGAAGACCGCGACCCCGACACCCGTCATGTTCACATCAATTATGGGCCGGAGATTGAAAATAGCATCAAACGCATTCAGGAAGTTCTGAAACAACCCGGCAACGAGCCCATCATCAATATTGTTTCGCCACGCTATCTGGCTATCAAGCTTATAGAGGCCGACAAAGAAGAGCGTAACCGAATTGAAGGCTGCATCAATTTCAAAGCCATACAGCGGGTGGTGAGGGAAGAGATTGTGCGGATTGAGCGTGTGATGGCCGATGAAACCGAAACCGTCATCACCGATGCCAAATACGGCTTCATCGAAGGCGCCCTCAAAGAAACCTATCACGAAGCCCTCAAAGAAAAGAAAAATAAAAGTCGTCGGATTGATGGCATCCTCACCAATCAGTTTCTGAGCTATCCCATCTTCCTCATGGTGATATGGGCCATTTTTCAGGCAACCTTTATCCTTGGCGACTATCCCATGCAGTGGATTGAGCAGTTTGTCGAATGGATTTCGGTATTGGTTGGTCAATATATTCCCGAAGGTATTCTGCACGATATGCTCATTGATGGAGTGATTGGCGGCGTAGGCGGCGTGATCGTTTTTCTGCCCAACATCCTGATTTTATTTTTCTTCCTGAGCTTGCTGGAAACCACCGGTTATATGGCCCGTGTGGCGTTCATTGTGGACAAACTGATGCACAAAATCGGGCTACACGGACGTTCGTTTATCCCGCTTTTGATGGGCTTCGGATGCAACGTTCCGGCCATCATGGCTACACGAACTATTGAAAACAAAAGCGACCGTCTCATTACGATGATGATTATCCCGTTTATGTCGTGCAGTGCTCGCTATCCCGTTTATATATTGATTATCAGTGCCTTTTTTCCACAATACGGAGGGACTCTGCTATTTGGGATCTACCTCATGGGCATTATTTTTGCTGCTTTGCTGGCGTTCATCTTTAAAAAGATACTTTTCCGCGCCGAAGAGATGCCTTTTGTGATGGAACTTCCTCCCTATCGCATGCCTACCACTAAAGCTATCTTTAGACAAACCTGGTTCAAAGGCCAGCAATATCTCCGAAAAATGGGGACTATCATTCTGCTGGCCTCCATCATCGTCTGGTCGTTAGGATATTTCCCCAGAGGAAGTCATATTGACCAACGAATTGACAACGAAATTGCGATTTTGAAACAATCACAACCCGATGCTGATTCTGAACAATTTGAACTGAAACGACAGCAGCAAAAACAGGAATACTCTTTCATTGGGAGGATTGGGCATTTTATTGAGCCGGCCATTGCGCCTTTAGGGTTCGACTGGAAAATGGGTGTGAGTCTGCTGGCCGGTTCGGCTGCCAAGGAAATTGTCATCTCGACAATGGGCGTGCTTTACCAGTCGAACCCCGAGAAGGATGAAGCCGAAAGTTTAGTAACAAAACTTCAGGAAAGCCGATATGAGACCGGGCCAAAAACAGGCCAAAAAGTGATGCGACCTTTAGTAGCCTTGAGTTTCATTGCTTTCGTATTGATTTATTTTCCCTGTATTGCCGTTTTTGCTGCCATCAAAAAAGAATCGGGCCGATGGAAATGGCCACTTTTCACTTCTCTTTACACCACTCTTCTGGCTTGGGTTGTTTCGTTTTTGATTTTTCAGATCGGAAGTATGCTGGGCTTTTAATGAAAACTGTTTTTTTTCGAATTAGCGTACTTTTTCCTATCTTTACCGCGCCGTACCGCTCTTACTAATATCATTATACGGCAGTCATAACCCTATGAAAGTCATTAACGAAACCTCTTTTAAGGAAACATTCCAATATTTTGACAAATCTATCGTATTGGAAATCATCGAATTATTCATTGCCGAATATCCTGAACGTATTGCGGCAATCAAAAACGATATTGCAAGCCGGAATTTTGACAGTCTTAAGTTCAACGCCCACAGCATCAAAGGGGTAATTGCCAACTTTTTTGCCACAGAACCTCAAAAGTTTGCCCGCGAATTAGAAACCAAAGGAACCCACAAAGAGGGTAACGGTTTAGAAGAATTAGTGTTACAGCTTGACCAATCCTGTCTCCAACTCATTGAAGACCTGCAACAAATGAAAGAACAGTTCAAGGAATAGGCTGTCAAGCTGCCTTACCAAATTTCTTCGGAAATAAGGGTTGGTTGAGGAAGAACACAATAAAAAAGAGGCTACCCAAAGGGTAGCCTCTTTTTATTGATCAAGATTTCTTCGGATCAGAAGTTGAATCTCAGTCCCAGAAGCATTCCCCAGGTACTGCCGATGGTCTGATCGTTGAAGTAAGTAGCGTTTTTCTGGAAAGTTTCGATATTGGCGGCGTTGAGCGAGAACTGCGGAGCGCCTGCATCGTTCACTCCTTCATATTTCAAAGGCTGATACACGCGATAGCTGTTCGACAAGCCATGACGTTTATACAGGCCCCATTTTGAGTTCAGCAGATTGCCCACATTGATCACGTCTAAGCTAATCTGGAAGCCATAAGTATTTCCGGGGCTCAGGTAAATATCCTTTACAACTTTCAGGTCAAACTGGTTTCTCCAGGGTTGGAGCACACCAAAACGTTCGGCATACTCGCCTTTATGTGCGCTCAGATAATCATCGGAGTTCACATAATCCATGAAAGCTTTCGACTGATCGGCAACGGCCATACCGTTCTTCTCGATAAAGATGATTTCGGATGCATCCTTCGGGATGTACAACAGGTCGCTGGTAGCACCATCGCCATTCATATCATTCGGATAAGCATAGGAAGCTCTGCCCTGATTTGCACCGGTATAATAGAGCGAGAAGGTGGTTCCCAGCGTCTTATTGTCGGCTACGCGATAAGACACCATACCAACAACACGGTGAGGAACCGAGAAATCGGAATAGCTGAGCGAAGGCGAGTTCAGGTTTCCAACTTCAAGGTTACTGGTCCATGCCGAAGCAGCGTTAGAGCCCGGATTAGAAGTAACATCTTTAGAAATATTATAAGTATAGGCCAACATTCCCGAGAGTCCGCCTGAGAAGTTTTTAGTCAACTGCGAAGTAAAGAAGAACTGATGACCCTGATTGGTATTTTCGAGAATCATCACGTTGCCCAGATCAGCATTATTGGTCTTCTTGGTCCAGCGGGGTCTGTTGTCGGCACCGGTAAAGGCAGTCTGAGCTTCGGGCAGATTCACGTTTTGCTGCAACACAGCGTTCAGATCTTTTGAATAGAGCATCTCTAGAGTGAGTACCGAAGTCCAGGGCAGCTTAATGTCAGTTGCAATATTGCTTCTCCAAACCTGCGGCATTTTGAAGTTTTTCGCCACTTCGGCTAAGGTTGATCCCTTGGGCAAGGTGGTGCTCATCGAGCTCGGGAAGAGATTCGGATATTTGGCGATTTGAGCATCCCAGTTGGGGTCGAACCTGAAATCGTCGGGCAGGTTGTCGCCAACCATACCTAATTCAGGGCTTTGAACGGTTCCGGAAGCGCTTGGCTGGTTGGTGAACCAGACAAATGGCAATAGTCCGGTGAACAAGCCTGTTCCGCCACGAACCTGCAGCGAGCGGTCGCCGTTTACATCCCAGTTAAATCCAACACGCGGATTGATCATAATCTGTGGGTCGGGCCAGGTGGCCACGTTCATCTTATACCCGTTCATCTCGGGCAAAGCATCAATGGCCGGGTTGTTAACTAATTTGTTGTGGTACAACGGCAGCTCAATTCTAAGGCCGTAGGTGAGTTTAAACTGAGGATTCACTGTCCATTGATCCTGGGCGTAGAGGCTTCCAAGGCCGAAGCTCATCTCAACACCTTTGATAGGCTGGCCATTGTAACCATAGGTAAGACCAAAAGCAGTAGGTTTCTGGTTGGTCATAAAATCTTCCATCGAAGCAAAGCGGTAATAGCTCGTTCCTTCACGGATATAGGAGTTGTTCACATAGATATTGTCATAAGCCAGACCACCGGTGATCACGTGGTTGTTCCACGAATAGGTAAGGTTGTTGGAGATGGAGAAGGTGTTGTTGAGCACCTGGTTGTTCCACGAGAAGAGTTCATATCCGAAGACCATATAGCGGTCGCCGTCTTTATAGATTTCCACAAAGGGGAACGGTGCGCTGTTGCTGGTTCTTTTCGGGTCTTGGGTAGCCGTATAGGAAACAAGGAAACGGTTGGTGAGTTTTGGACTGAAGATACTGTTCAACTCAGCCGAAAAAGCGTCAATATTGTTCTCATTTCCATAAAAAGAATTCGAGAAAGCGATGGACTTTTCGGAGATGCGTGAGGTGTTGCCACGAGGAACGTTTGGCGGTCCGCTGGTGGCATTTGTAAGGCTCATACTCTTGTTTCTGAGCATATTGTAGCGTACCGAGAATTTGTGTTTCTGGCTGATGTTCCAGTCAATCTTAGCAAGAATCTTGTAGTTTTCCGACGGGAACGCTTTGAAATTCATATAATCGCCCGGGTCGTATCCATAGGTACTCATCAGAAAATTTTTCATTGCCTGAAGATCGCTTTTTGTGGTACGGGAGATAAATTTTTCGCTGTTAGCCACGCCATCATCACTGGGTTCCCAGGAGTTTGTCGGGCTGACTTCCTTTTCATATTCGCCATTCACGAAAAAGAACAGACGGTCTTTGATGATTGGACCACCCAAAGTGAAGCCATAGAGCGATGAGCTTTTGCTGTTCACATTGGTCATCACGAAGTCGTCCACCAAATTTCCGGTGAAAGAGGTTGGTCTTTGATAGGTATAAGCACTACCGGTAAATTTGTTGGTACCGCTTTTGGTTACGGCCGCAATGCTGGCGCCGGTAAACTGCGACAGGCGCACATCGTAAGGCGCGATGTTCACCGACACTTCTTCAATGGCATCGAGCGAGATGGGCTGAGCCGAGCCACCGGGCATGGCGCTGCTCGACAAACCAAAGTTATTATTGAAGGCAGCACCGTCAATGGTAACGGTATTAAAGCGGCCATCGCGACCGGCAAACGAACTTCCGTTGGCCTGTGGAGTGAGGCGTGTAAAATCGCTGATACTCCGTGTAATAGTAGGCAACGACCTGAGCTCGCGCGACTTGACGTTGATAGATGTGCCAGTCCGTTCACTGTTCAGAATCGGATTCTGGGTGGCAGTAACCACGATTTCGCCAAGCGAGAAGGTCTCCTCTTTCATAACAACATTCAGCACATAAGTTTCGCCTAAGGCGAGCGCGATGTCATTGGTAACGGATTTCGCAAAGCCAACAAATGAAACTTCCACTTTGTAGGGTCCGCCAACGCGCATACCGTTGATCCTGAAATTTCCATTGGCATTGGTGATGGTTCCGTAGGTGGTTCCTGATGGAGTGTGTACTGCCACAACAGCAGCACCTGCAATAGAACCTTCCTTGTCTGTGACACGACCACTCATACTGGACGTAGTCACCTGAGCCTGAATGACAACGGCAAACATTACGAACAATGTCGCCATTAAAAATTTAAGCTTGCGCAACATAATGTATAAATTTAATGAATAATGAAATGGTTTTTAGGTTAAGGGTAAAAACAAAAATAAACGAAATAATGATGCATCCAACTTTTTTTATCCACTACATATTCACAATTTGAGATACTTTTTTGTGAATAACGTTTGCTCCGAAATTGCTGATTTACGGCCATGGATTAGTGTCGGAGTCTTTGTCAGAATACTTTTAAAGTGGCTCAACGGTAAGAAATGAACGATTGTAGGCTCAAAATTTCTTTGATACCAGATTGCACGTTCAATCGCGAGGGTGCATTTTTTTCGTTTCCACATGAATCCTCAGTAGTTCTTCGGCCAGTATGGGAAACACTTTTCCGGCAGCATCGGGAGCGACACCTATCCATGCCTGATCTTCGATCATTTCGTTGAGCCAGTGAATCCATTCTTTCAGATCCATCTGGGCAGCAACATATCCCTGCCACTCGGCGGCCGCGGCGGCCATAGCATCGTCTTCGTTATCCCAAACCGCCAGATAAGCGCGGCGGTCGTCCGACTCTACCATTGCAAACATGCCATCCATTGCCTGCAGGAGCCATACACCATCGTTTTCTACACTTTTTGCAATAAAACGTTCAAAAAGATTTTATTCCTTAAGATGCAAATTTTA
>JBDHYV010000118.1:0-7903 GCA_039811545.1 Bacteroidales bacterium
TGACGGATGTTATTATAACAGAACTGGCAGATTTGATACCCGCATGGACAGGGTTTAAAGTTTTTGTCGGAAATATTTTATCCGAAGCCGAAACCATTCGCCGCAATGCCTTAGAGGCCGAGGAAAAAATTCTCAGAATGGTGGACGACACGATTGGAAAATTGTAGATCATGACAGAGAACTTCACCCTTTGGCTGCTCTATTTCACCTCATTCGTCACCCTGATGAACCCTCTTGGCGTGATGCCGGTATTTATGTCAATGACGGTGGGGCTCACACGAAAACAACAAATCAACACCGCCTTCAAGGCATTGACCACCGCGTTTTTTACGTTGGTGGCATTTGCCTTTGGCGGTAAGATGCTGTTCGACTTTTTTGGCATCTCGGTGGCAGGGCTCAAAGTGGTCGGGGGGATTTTATTTTTCATCATGGGCTACGATATGCTGAATGCCCGACTGAGCCGCACAAAAGATGTAGGACAGGAAGAAACCCAATATGTGAACGATATCTCCATTACTCCACTTGGAATCCCTATTATTGCCGGCCCGGGATCTATCACCAACGCCATCATCCTGATGGATCAAAGCGCGAAAGTGCATGAGAAAGCCATTCTGATAACGGCAATTCTCGGCGTTTGCCTTGTTGTGCTTACGCTTCTGCTGAGCGCCGGAAAAATTATGAAAGTGCTTGGCGAAACCGGAAACAAAGTGATGATGAAACTTATGGGATTGATCGTAATGGTGATAGCTGTTGAATTTTTCTTTACCGGAATCAGTCCTTATGTGCGATCAATCTTCCAGATCGCAACACCTTGATTTAAAAATTTTGAGTGATTAAAGCAAAATACTACTCCGAACCTTAATCGAAAAAATAAAATCGTGAAATAATTAGGCTGGTAAAAGGAAAATGATTATTTTTGCCGTCCGAAAATTTGAAAGGATAATAGCATGGCCAAGAAAGTAAAAGAAGCACGTATTCAGGTTATTCTGGAATGTACCGAGCACAAAACCAGCGGTATGCCGGGTACTTCGCGCTACATCAGCACGAAAAACAAAAAGAATACCCCTGAAAGGCTGGAGTTGAAAAAATACAACCCCATCCTCAAAAGAATGACTGTTCATAAAGAAATTAAATAGTTGAAACATGGCAAAGAAAGTAGTTGCTACGCTGAAAATAAGTAGCGGAAAAGAATATTCGAAAGTGATCAGAATGTCGAGGTCGGCTAAAACCGGAGCTTACGCTTTTACCGAAACCATGGTTCCGAACGACAAAGTACAGGAATTTCTGAACAAGAGATAATGTCGTTGCGACGATAGAGAAGTGAGCTTTTCCATCCTTTTGGGAAAGCTCATTTCTGTTTTCTGCTCGTTTGACCTTGTTATTTATTTTGAAGCAATTTGAGTGCAATAAACATATCTGAAAAACAAGACGTTGCAATCCAACCATAACATATTAACGCATGGGGCTGTTTTCATTTTTTAGCAAAGAGAAAAAACAAGACCTCGACAAAGGTCTCGAAAAAACACGCGAAAGTGTTTTTAGTAAGCTTTCCAAGGCCATCATCGGCAAGTCGAAAGTGGACGATGAAGTACTCGATAATCTCGAAGAAATTCTGATTACCTCCGATGTTGGAGTGCAGACCACTCTAAAAATTATCGAACGCATCGAACAAAGGGTTGCTCGTGATAAATATGTTGGAACCAGCGAGTTAAATCGCCTGTTGAAGGAAGAAATTGCCGAACTGCTTCAGGAGAACAACTCTGGTGATGGCGAAGATTTCGAGATCCCGACTAACACTCGCCCGTATGTAATCATGGTGGTTGGCGTAAACGGAGTGGGCAAAACAACCACCATCGGGAAACTGGCATACAACTTCAAAAAGGCGGGCCGTTCAGTGATTCTGGGTGCTGCCGACACTTTCAGGGCTGCTGCCGTTGATCAGATCAAAATCTGGGGCGAACGCACCGGCGTGCCTGTCGTTTCTCAGGGAATGGGCGCCGACCCTGCTTCGGTGGCCTACGACACCCTAAAATCGGCAATCAGCCAATCGAAAGACATCGTGATCATTGACACGGCCGGACGCCTTCACAACAAAATCAACCTGATGAAAGAGTTGACCAAAATCAAAAGTGTGATGCAGAAATTGATGCCCGATGCCCCACATGAAATTTTGTTGGTTTTAGACGGCTCCACCGGTCAAAATGCCATCGAACAAGCGCGACAGTTTACAGCAGCTACCGAAGTGAACGCTCTGGCGTTGACAAAACTCGATGGTACGGCCAAAGGCGGTGTAGTGATTGGCATCTCCGACCAGTTTAAAATTCCGGTGAAATATATCGGAATCGGCGAAAAAATGACCGACCTTCAGGTGTTTAACCGAAAAGCCTTTGTGGCCAGCCTTTTCGATGAAGAAGTCTGATCCTGCCGGCGTGAGCATCGTTACCCTGGGCTGTTCAAAGAATCAGGTTGACTCCGAGGTGCTAGGCGCAAAATTACTCGACATGGGTTTTCATGTGGTGCACGAAAATAATGCCAATGCTCAAATTGCCGTCATCAACACTTGTGGGTTTATCGGCGATGCCAAAGCCGAATCGGTAAACACAATCCTGGAATATGCCCGGCTGAGAAAGAAGAAAAAACTGAAAAAGCTTATTGTCATGGGCTGTCTTTCTGAGCGTTATAAAAAGGAGCTTGAAAACGAAATTCATGAAGTGGATGCTTTTTTTGGTGTGAACGACCAGAAACTCATCCCGGCATTGCTCGAAGACCTTCGCCCCGGCATTAATCCCCAGAGTTGTTACAGTCCGCGTATCCTGAGCACCCCCGGCCATTATGCTTTTTTGAAAATTTCGGAAGGTTGCGACCGTCATTGTGCTTTTTGTGCCATTCCCGGAATCCGTGGGAGACATATCTCGCGTTCCATCGAAAGTCTTGTGGAAGAAACCCGCTTTTTGGCCTCAACCGGTGTGAAAGAGGTAGTTCTCATTGCGCAGGAACTTACTTACTACGGACTCGATCTGTATAAAAAACGCGCTTTAGCCGCGCTTATCAATGCTCTCTCCGAAGTTGAAGGCATACACTGGATACGACTTCAATATTCCTACCCTCATCAGTTTCCCGACGACCTGCTCCAGGTGATGGCAATTAACCCCAAAGTTTGCCGCTATATTGATCTGCCACTTCAGCATATCAACACACGTATTTTGCAGGCCATGAAACGTAATATTGACCGTGAACAGACAGAATCGTTGGTGGCAAAAATCAGAAAAAACCTGCCTGACGCTGCCTTTCGCACCACTTTCATCGTTGGTTTTCCGGGAGAAACCCAAGAGGAATTCGATGAGTTGTGTCGCTTCGTGGAGTCTAACCGTTTCGACCGTGTAGGGGTCTTTACCTATAGCCACGAAGAAGGCACTGATGCATACGCCTTGGACGATAATGTGAGCGAAGATGAAAAGCAAAACCGGCTTGAAAAACTGATGGCCTTGCAACAGGAAATTTCGTTGCAGCTCAATCAAGCCAAGATAGGGCGACGCTTAGAAGTGTTGATTGACAAATTAGAAGGCGACTACTTTGTCGGACGAAGTCAGTACGACTCGCCCGAGGTGGACAATGAGGTGTTGATATCGAAACAGATTCCGCTTCAAATTGGTCATTTTTACGAAGTCGAAATTACCGATGCCGACTATTTCGACCTCTACGCTCGAATCGTTTCGCCAGATTGCACCGATTAATGCAAAGAAGGTTGCAATAAAGTTGAATCTCTGAAGAGCTTGCCTTGCTCAAAAGCTCAATTATTTTTCTAAAAACACGAATGCTGTCAATCTTAAACACCATTCGATTTTATGCAAAAAATCCTAATTTAGAATTGATATATTTTATCTGTATCTAACAATGATTCAAGGTATTATATATTTATATAAAATTTTAAGATCAATTTTTCTTTCTTTTTGCATCGAAAAGCCGTCATTGGCTCCTTCATTCATCATTCAGCCCGATTGGAGGCTGGTTTTAATCGCTTTTAATTGCTAACTTTGCCCTTTGTTGAACAAACGATATACGATGAAAAGATTTTTTTCACTTTCGATATGTTTGATGACGGTTGCTGTCATTTTTGCACAACGTCCTTTGGTGGCAGACGTGAGCCAATTGCCGAATGGTTTGCAGGAAACGGTGGCCAATGGCGTGAACTGCCGCGGTCAGGTGATGAACGGACTTCAGGAAGGGGTATGGGCTTCGTATCACGAAGGCGGCCTTGTCAGTATTCTTCAAGAGTTCAGCCACGGAAAGCAAAACGGCCTTTATATTGAGATGGATAGAAACGGCTATGTGAGCCTCCAGGCTGGTTATTGGAACGACCAGTTGAACGGAACTCTCTACAAGTACCGGATGGGAGGAAAGCCAACTTTGGAGGAGAACTATAAAAACGGACTTCTTCACGGCCCACGCAAGGTGTATTACGATCGGGGATCTATTCAGGAAGAAAGCAGTTATGCCAAAGGCTTGAAGGAAGGTTCTTCATTTTGGTTTGACGAGAATGGAAACCGCTTGGCAACCTATCATTATAAATATGGACTTTTTGAAGGTCAGCAGTTTACTTATTACTCCAATGGCGGGCTCAAATCGGAACAATATTACGAAGCCAACAAGAAGCAGGGGAAATATCTCGTTTATTACGAGAACGGCAAACTTAAACTCGAAGGAGAATTCAAAAAGGACAAAAAAGAAGGCAGGTGGAAAGAATACGATCCCGAAGGGAAGCTTGTAAATGCTACAACATACAAAGACGACGAGCCCAAAAAATAGCATAAATATTTCGGCTTAAAATGTCTTTTTATCAATGAAGAAAATTCGCAATCCATATCATCCACTTGAGCAGCATTATTGTTTTGGCTGTTCTGAAAGAAATCCCATCGGGCTAGCTTTGCAGTTCTGGCTTGATGGGCAAACGATGAAGAGCTCGTGGCAACCCGACAAACGTTATCAGGGTTATGTGGAGATTCTGCATGGCGGCATTGTGGCCACATTATTGGATGAGATTGCCGGATGGACTGTTCAGGTGGTATGCAAAACCGCCGGAATGACAAAAGAGATGAAGATTTCTTACCATAAACCGTTATATACCAGCGAAAAAGTAATATTCATCGAAGCAAAACCTGTTTCGACAAACGGACGACTTGTGGATATTGAAGCAGTGCTTTTAAATAGCAAGGGGGAAAAATGTGCTTCGGCTTTGGTAACTTATCACCTGTTTTCGGAACAGACGGCACGCCAAAAGATGCACTATCCCGGAAGCGAGGCTTTTATTGGCGGCACCGATTAAATCAAAAAATACTCAACTTACCTGTGAAACTCAATACACCAAAATTTCAACAAAACTTGGATTGACAACTCTTTCAAATATTTTCTAACTAAAAAAAAGGACTATGTCTAGTGGATTTTTCAAAGTTCCGCAACCTTGGAACGAACCCGTTAAATCGTACGCTCCGGGCAGCCCCGAACGAGCTGAAATTAAAAAAACGCTTCAGGAGTTTAGAAGTCAGGAGATGATCATCCCGATGATTATTAACGGAAAACAGGTGTTCACGGAAGAGCGCGTGCGCATGAAACCCCCGCACGATATCAAACACACACTGGGTTACTATTGTCAGGGTGGTGCCGAGCATGTGAGCATGGCCATCGAAGCAGCATTGAAAGTGAGAAAACAGTGGCGGGCACTTCCCTGGCAGGACAGGGCTTCTATCTTTTTGAAAGCCGCTGAACTTATTTCCGGACCCTACAGAAGCAAGATTAATGCCGCAACAATGCTTGCCCAGTCGAAAACTGTGCATCAGGCCGAGATTGACAGTGCCTGCGAATTGGCCGATTTTCTCCGTTTCAACGTGCATTATATGACACAGATCTATGCCGACCAACCTGTTTCCGACCACGGTATATGGAATCGCATGGAATACAGACCACTCGAAGGATTTGTGTATGCCCTTACACCGTTCAACTTCACGGCCATCTCCGGAAACCTGCCTTCGTCGCCTGCCATGATGGGCAATGTGGTGGTGTGGAAAGCTTCCAATACTCAGATTTATTCAGCCCGCGTCATTATGGAAATTTTCATGGAAGCCGGTCTGCCCGATGGTGTCATCAACTTGGTTTTTGTGCCGGGTCCCACAGCCGGTAAAGTGATTTTTAACCATCCCGATTTTGCCGGTATTCATTATACAGGCTCAACGGACGTATTTACAACAATTTGGAAATCAATAAGTAATAATATAAGCAATTATAAAACTTTCCCCAAAATCGTTGGTGAAACCGGTGGAAAGGATTATGTGGCCGTTCACAAAACCGCCAATCCAAAAGCAGTAGCCACAGCTTTGGTAAGGGGCGCTTTTGAATATCAAGGACAGAAATGCTCGGCTGCATCGCGTGCCTATGTGCCTGACAATCTCTGGGAAGAAGTGAAAACTTTGATGATTGCCGACCTGAAAACCATTAAGATGGGGCCGGTTGAAGATTTCTCGAACTTCATGGCAGCCGTGATTGACGAAGCTTCATTCGATAAGCTGGCTTCCTATATTGATAATGCGAAAAAAGACCCTGTTGCCGAAATCGTGTACGGTGGAGGTTATGATAAGTCGGAAGGCTATTTTGTTCAACCTACAGTAATTAAAGTAACAGATCCTAAGTATGTTACCATGTGCGAAGAGCTCTTTGGCCCCGTTCTTACCCTTTATGTTTATCCTGCTGAGGAGTGGTCAAAGACTTTGGAACTGGTTGACAGCACCTCGCCTTATGGCCTTACCGGTGCGGTGATTTCGCGCGATCGGTTTGCCATTGCCGAAGCTAACGACATCTTGTGTCATTCGGCCGGAAACTATTACATCAACGATAAACCCACAGGTGCAGTGGTTGGTCAGCAGCCTTTTGGTGGCGGCCGTGCTTCGGGAACCAATGATAAATCGGGTTCCTATCTGAATCTGCTGCGCTGGGTTTCGCCGCGTACCATCAAAGAAACATTCATCACTCCTACCGATTATCGCTATCCTTTCCTTTCGGAAGAATAAAAATCGTTGGGCTGTGTTTTAGAAAACTCCTGTTGGCATTGGATTTCATTGGAACTCCGGTTTGCCGACAGGAGTTTTCTTTTTATCTGAGAAGGAGATTTCTCAATGGGTTAAAACGTATTCCTAATCCAATCCAGCATGAGGCCGATTGCCCGCTCGCGAACTGCTGCAGATGAAAGGAACAGGTCGTGTACAGCATCGTCAACCTCGTGAATGCTGATTTGCCCACGCAAAGAAGACGCGTGTTTTCGGATATGTTTCACATTGACTACGGCATCCGATTTTAAAAAACGACTGTCCCACCACAAATGCCGATAGCTTCTCGAAGGATAAGCCAACAAAACAGGTTGCTTGATTGCGATTCCCGACTTTAAAGTTTTTTGAGCCATGAAAATCGCCTTCACCCAACCCGCATTGACTAAGGGTGCAATATGCGGCTTCCATTTCAGATTATATTCCCACAACCCATGTTCGGAATGGTGAAGACTTGGTCCGTAGAACTTAGAAAATCCGCCAACAACACGTAGGTTTGGATATTTTTCTGCAACCTGAGATACCAATGGGATGAGTAGTTTGCGGGTAATAGCATCCTTGTTTTGCTCAAAGAACGGACTGTTAAGAAAAAGACCATCGAACAACGAATCATATCGGCCCGATGCGGCAAAAAGTGCGCACACTAAGCCACCCAATGAATGGCCTTCGAGAATGACGAGCCCGGAATGTTCGCCTCGAATGAGCTGAAGCCCCTTTTCAATATCATCGAAATATTCTTCCACATCCCGAAGGTTGTTCATCTTTTGATGCGGCAAAAGTGAGCGACCCGATTTTCTAAGGTCAACCCCATA
>JBDHYV010000119.1:0-7841 GCA_039811545.1 Bacteroidales bacterium
CGCACCAGCCAACGCTCAAACCAAAGCTTGGCAAAGAGTGTGTCTGCCCCAACGCACAACAAAAACGACCGACAAACCAGCTAACGAAAAAGAAGCACGATTGCCTAACATCGGTTTTGCAAAATGGCTGATGAAGTGCTTCTATGACTGTTTTGTGCAAAATTCAAGTTCAGTTTTACAATTGTACATTTGCGCTGAAAATCCGCCATTTCGAAAAGCCAAGAACCGTTAGGAGTTCATGTGGTCGGCACGACCCGGCATGAACTCCTAAAGATTACCACAACCCACCCCAAAAAAAGGAATATTTCCAGACTTAACCTCTGTAAACACGGCACTTATTCGTTGGCAGCATCGCGTTTTTGCATAACTTTACACAGTTTATTCATTAAAGCCAAAATCAGACATATATCTCTATATCCGTTATTTAACAATATGAAACCTATCAGATTCTTCATTTTTGCCGTTACATTTTCCCTCGTTTCGGTTGGTCTGACCGGTCAAACGGAAATTAAAAGCTGGGAACAGCTCCGGCAACGGCCCTATCCACAGTGGTTTAAAGATGCGAAACTTGGTGTTTTCATCCACTGGGGGCTTTATTCCGTGCCCTCTTACGGCGGTCCGGAGTCGTACGGCGAATGGTTTTTGCTTGGTCTGAAAAACAAACAGCCCGGAAGGGTTGAGTTTGTGAAGAAAAACTACGGCGAAAACTTCAGCTATCGGGACTTTGCCTCCATTTTCAAGGCAGAGCTTTTTGACCCCAACGAATGGGCTGATATTTTCAAGGCATCCGGTGCCGGATATATCGTATTGGTTTCCAAGCATCACGATGGTTATTGCCTTTGGCCAAGCCGGTATGCTCCGAGATGGAATACCGTTGAAACCGGCCCACATCGCGACATTGTGGGTGAACTGAAAAAGGCCGTTGAAGCGAAAGGTCTCCGTTTCGGCCTGTATTATTCGTTACCCGAATGGGGTCATCCGCTGCACGACTGGTACAGCTCCCCGAACGATTCTATTGCGCCTTATGTGGAACAGCACATGATCCCTCAATTCAAGGAGTTGGTTGAGAACTATCGCCCGAGTCTTATCTTTTCAGATGGCGAATGGTTCAATTCGGCTGAACAATGGCACGCACGGGAGCTGATTTCGTGGTACTGCGACTTAGTTGGCTCCGATGCCATTGTGAACGACCGTTGGGGGCATGGTGCCGACATCGGTTTTATCACTCCCGAATACAGCTCAGGCGGCCTGCAAACCAATCGCCCATGGGCCGAAGTGAGGGGGCTGGGACGCTCTTTCGGTCTCAATCGCAACGAAAAACTCTCGGCCTATATGACCTCCGATGAGTTGATCCGGCTTTTTATCCGTACGGTGGCCAATGGCGGTGGGCTGATTATCAACGTGGGCCCGGCAGCCGACGGACAGATCCCATTGTTGCAGCAAGAGCGCCTTGTTGATCTCGGAAAATGGATTGCCACAAACAAAGAAGCCATCTATGGTGCTGAGAAATACATCCTTACAGGACAGGAAAAACCCGTTGTTCTGGAACGCACCGATGCCCGGATTCATTTCGACTGGGTGCGCAATACGCCCGGACAACCTATCTCGGTGGATCAGTTCACGGCCACCTGGACAGGCTTCATCAAAGCCGATAAAACCGACACTTACACTTTCTCACTTGAAGCTGATGACGGCGCCAAACTCTTTATCAACAACAAGCTCTTGATTGACCGTTGGGAAGCCCGAAACGAGGGCACCGACTCCGAAGCCATGCGCAGCCGCAAAGCCGACAGCATTGCCGCCAGCATTAAACTGAAAAAAGATGAATTTGTTCCCATTCGTGTAGAATTTCACGAAGAACACCAAAATGCCTCAGTTTCACTTAGTTGGCAAAGCAATCAACTGCCAAAGGAAGTTGTCCCGCAATCAAACTTGTTCACCGAAGCCGACCTGCATCAGGGAGATGGTTTAAAAGCCACCTACCGCTCGCTCAAGCAATATCTGGCTTACACCCAAAAAGGCGGCAATCTGTACGCCATCGCCTTTGAATGGCCAAACGACGATTTGGTGCTGAATATCCCAAAACCAGATAATGATGTAAATATCACCCTGTTAGGCAACAATAAAATCCTCCCGTGGCGCTACGAATACAATCAGTTGCATATTGATGTTTCGTCCATCAATCCCTCCGAAATCATTGGAACGGCTGCCTGGACATTTAAACTCGAAAACTATCTGAAAAAATAATGTTATGAAACCAAAAATCCTTACCGTTCTTCTTTCCATTGCGCTGAGCCTCATGTTCCAACCTGTGCTGAAAGCGCAATTTCAACTAATTCCTTATCCCGCACATCTCGACAAAACCGAAGGTCAGTTTGTGCTGGCGAAACAAACTGCGGTCTATTTCAACAATCCGGCACTGAAACCTTTGGTTAGCCGATTGACCAAAGAATGGCAGAGCATTTCCGAACATCCGTTTAATCCATTGCTTCACAGCGACCAAGCCATCAAAGGAAGCATTTATGTGGTTCTTAACCATATACAGGATGTGGATTTGGGCGCCGAAGGCTATCGTCTGACGATCGAAAAGGATGGTATCCAACTTTCGGCTAACAGCATGGCCGGCATTGGTTATGGTCTGCAAACCCTGAGTCAGCTTTTCGACAGCATGGAAGGCAACCGTTTAGATTGTGTCAAAATCGTTGATTATCCGCGATTTGCCTACCGCGGCATGCATCTCGACGTTGTCCGTCATTTTATGCCCATTGAGCTTGTTTACAAGATGTTAGACGAACTCGAGCGGCATAAGATGAATGTTTTTCATTGGCATTTGACAGATGATCAGGGTTGGCGTATCGAGATAAAGAAATACCCCGAACTCACGAAGATTGGAGGATTTCGCGAAAATATGGAACATCTGCACTGGGATGAGCGTCCACTAAGCCGGCCCGATGCCACCGACAAAATTGGCGGCTTCTACACACAGGATGAGATTGCCAAAGTAGTGGCCTATGCCGCCGAACGTAACATCAACATCATCCCCGAGATTGAGCTTCCGGCTCACGCGATGGCGGCACTGGCTGCCTTCCCAGAACTTTCCTGCACAGGCGAAAACTTAGGTGTGGCAACAGGCGGAGTATGGCCAATCACCCATATTTTTTGCGCCGGGAAAGAAGAAACATTTATGTTTCTGCAAGATGTGTTTGATGAAGTGATGCAGCTTTTCCCTTCGGAATATATTCATATCGGTGGAGATGAAGCCGATAAAACCAATTGGAAAAAATGCGAGCGCTGCCAACACCGTATGAAAGACGAAGGTTTAAAAGACGAGAATGAGCTTCAGAGTTATTTTGTTAGCCGTATTGTGAAATATCTTATTGAACGCGGCAAACATCCGATTGGATGGGACGAGATTTTAGAGGGCGGCTTGGCCCCAGGCGCCATCGTCATGTCGTGGCGTGGCGAAGAAGGCGGCATCGAAGCAGCCCGCCTTGGCCATCAGGTGATTATGACTCCCGGAACACATTGTTATTTCGATTATTATCAAGGTGATCCGAACAATGAGCCGCTCACCATTGGCGGTTACACCCCACTGTCGAAGGTTTATTCTTTCGAGCCTATCCCGGAAGTTTTGACGCCGGAACAGGGGAAATTAATCCTTGGAGCACAGGCCAACCATTGGGCTGAATTCATGAATGTTCCGGCAGATGTGGAATATATGGCTTTTCCACGCTTGTCGGCCCTGAGCGAAGTGTTGTGGTCGCCCAAAGAAATCCGCAATTGGGACAGCTTTGCCCGTCGTATGCCAAAACAGTATAAGCGTTACGAAAGCCGCGGACTGAATGTATCGCGTAGTGCCTATCAGGTTCAATCGAAAACAGAGGCTGCTCCCGACAAAAAAGCTATGAACATCTTCCTGTTTAGCGAACTCCCCAACGTTGATATCCGCTACACGACTAACGGCAGCAAGCCTAACGCCGCTTCCACACTCTTTAAGGAGCCTTTCACCATTGAAAAAACCACCACCGTCAAGGCTGCCACCTTCGATGGCAGCCGGAAAATAGGTCAAACCATCAGCAATCGTTATTTCTTCGACAAAGGTTTTGGAGCAGAAATCAGCCTGAAAAACGAACCCGAAAAGCAATACAGCAGTAGCGGAAAAAGCATACTGCTCGACGGGATCATTGGCTCGGTGAATTTCAGCGACCAGAAATGGTTAGGTTTTCGCGGAAAAGATTTAGATGCGGTGATTGACCTCCGTAAGCGCGAAAAGGTATCGCAAATCACTGTTTATACGCTTCATAACAGCGCTTCGTGGATCATGGCTCCCCAAGAAGCTACCGTTGAAATCTCGAACGATGGCCAGCATTACGTTCCTTTTGGCAATGTGGTTGTAGGCAAACCCAATGGCGGCGCCCGGCAGATAGTGCGTATCGAAGCTCAGGGGCTTAAAAAGAGTGGCCGCTATCTCAGGATTAAAGTGAAAAACTACGGTCCTCTCCCCGAAGGTCATAGCGGAGCCGGAGAGGCAGCCTGGCTGTTTGTGAGCGAGATTGTTGTCGAATAAGGCGCTCAGGCTCAATTCAAAAACGCCATCTCTTCGAAATGGATCGAAGAGATGGCGTTTTTTTTCCAAGTTATGAGCCATTATTACGTGAGTTTCAAAGCACAAAGGTCATCATCGAATGTGGCGGGCTCTGTGCCGGAGCGGCTTTGCCATCAATCCAGAGGAAAAAGTCGGTCGGGATATCGCTTTCATTCATCACCACCACCACCAAGCTGCCATCTGGGTTCAGAAAAGCAGTACTGATGAGCTGACTGCGGCTTGGCGAGGCAATCACTCGTTTTGCGCCTTTCTGGATAAATTTCGAGAAATGTCCGATATAGTAATATGAATTGGTGAAAGTGAGCTCTCCAGTTTGGGTATTGCCATGCAAAGGAGCAAAACAGAAGTTGCCCACATGGTTTGGTCCGCCTTTTTCGTCTAGCAAAATGTTCCAATCGGTCCACCCGACAGCTCCATTGTTAAAATCATGGATCATCGAACGGCCATACTCTTCGCCCAACTCCCAGGCTTCGTAACGCGTTGGATTAAAACTCTCGGCACAGCCTTCGGTGAAGAGAAGATTTTTTTCGGGGAAAGCCTCCTGAACCCTTCGGACATTTTCGAAAACAGGCACGCCGCCACTCCAGTCTTCATACCAATGAAAACCAAGGCCCCAGGCATAGTTACGCACGGCAGAATCAGAAAAATAAGTCGTTGCACGCTGATAAATCAGGTCGCGGTTATGATCCCACATCACGATTTTCTTGTCGGCCAGACCCGATTTGTGCATAACCGGCCCAAGGTGATTTTTCAGAAAGTCGCGCTCCTCTTCGGCGGTATAGATACAGCTCTCCCAGGTTTGTTTGGCCATTGGTTCATTTTGAATGGTAATGCCCCACACCGGAATCCCTTCTGCCTCATACGCCTTGATGAATTTAACATAATAATTTGCCCAACTGTCGTAAAACTCAGGATTGAGTGCCCCTCCCTGAAGCATACTATTATTGGTTTTCATCCATGCCGGCGGGCTCCACGGGCTGGCATAGAAGGTTACTTTGTCCTTACCGATAACTTCCACGGCCTTTTTGATAAGGGGCAGTTTAAACTGTTTATCGTGACCGATATCAAACGAGTTAAGCTCGCTATCCCCCTCATTCACATAGGTATAGCTTCCGCTCGAAAAGTCGCAGCTATGGATATTGGTTCGAATCAGGTTGTAGCCAATACCCTTTTCGGGACTAAAATAAGCCTCTAAAACTTTTTGTTGATTTTCGGCGGGGAGCTTAAAAAAAGTCTCGGCCGAAGCATCGGTGATAGCGCCTCCAATTCCCAGCATCTCTTGAAAGGATTTTTGCGGGTCAACAAACACACAAATCTGTGTTTCAAGCGGTTGACCAAAATCGTTGAATGCCGTATTTTCCATTTTTGTCAAACGCAGCGGGCTGTCTTTGGCGGTAACATAAACAGCAGCCTGTCGGCCCTGACTTAACGAAAAAGCGGCCGGTTGTGCCTTTTCCTGCACCGGCGGATGCGAACACGCTGCCAGAGTAAGGCCTGCAACAAAATAAATCAAACGTTTCATAAAAATAAATTTGATGGCTGTGTGTTGAAAAGTAAAATCTTTTTGAGAACAATTTTTCCCCAAAGATAGTTGATTGGCTTCTTACATAACGAAAAAGACAGCAACAAAGCTGTCTTTTTTCGGTTATTGATTTTTTTTGCTGTCTTAGAGCGGAATATTCCCGTGTTTTTTTGCCGGATTAGTTTTCACCTTGTTTTGCGTCATTTCGAGGGCCTGAATGAGCTTCATTCGGGTTTGGCGCGGATAGATAATTTCATCAATATAACCTAAAGCCGCAGCTTTATAGGGGCTTGCAAAACGGCGCCGGTAATCGGCAATGGCTTCCTGGCGTTCTTGTTCGCTCAGTTTGTTTTTATAGATGATATTGACAGCTCCATCGGGACCCATTACGGCAATTTCGGCAGTGGGATATGCAAAATTCATATCGGCACCAATATGCTTGCTCGACATCACATCGTAAGCTCCGCCATAAGCTTTTCGGGTGATGACGGTGATTTTCGGCACAGTAGCCTCGGCAAAGGCATAGAGCAGTTTTGCACCATGCTTGATGATACCGCCAAACTCCTGAACGGTTCCGGGTAAAAAGCCGGGCACATCTTCAAAAGTGATGAGCGGGATATTGAAGGAATCGCAGAAACGCACAAAACGAGCCGCTTTGATTGAGCTGTCAATATCGAGGACGCCGGCCAGTACAGCAGGCTGGTTAGCCACAATTCCCACGGGTTTGCCGGCCAGACGGGCAAAACCAACGATGATGTTTTTGGCGTAGTAAGGCTGTATCTCAAAGAAGTTGGCATCATCCACCACTCGGCTGATGATGTCGTGCATATCGTAAGGTTTATTCGGATCGTCGGGCACAATGGTATCAAGGCTGTCTTCCTCGCGGTAAATGTTGTCAGTGCAAACTTTCACCGGCGGGTCTTCCATATTGTTGGATGGCAGGAATCCCATCAACTCCCGGATCATCATCATGGCCTGGCGGTCATTTTCGGCCAGCAGATGAGCCACCCCGCTTTTGCTATTATGGGTAAAAGCACCGCCGAGTTCTTCTTTGGTTACCTCTTCGTGGGTAACGGTTTTGATGACATCGGGTCCGGTAACAAACATATAAGAGGTATCTTTCACCATCATGATAAAATCGGTGATGGCAGGCGAATAAACAGCTCCGCCGGCACAAGGGCCGAGGATAGCCGAAATTTGTGGGATGACCCCCGACGACATCACATTGCGGTAAAAGATGTCGGCATAACCGCCAAGACTCTCAACACCTTCCTGAATTCGTGCACCGCCTGAGTCGTTCAATCCGATCACCGGAGCGCCCATCCTCATGGCAAGATCCATAATTTTGACAATTTTATCGGCATTGGCGCGGCTGAGCGAGCCTCCAAAAACGGTAAAATCCTGTGCAAACACATAGACCAATCTGCCGTCAATTTTCCCATAGCCCGTTACCACACCATCGCCAAGGAACTTTTGCTTGTCCATGTCGAAATCGGTGGCGCGGTGAGTCATAAACTTGTCAATCTCCACAAAGGTATTTGGGTCCACAAGTTCGATTAGGCGTTCGCGGGCGGTCAGCCTTCCGGCATCGTGCTGTTTGTTAATGCGATCCTGACCGCCGCCCAGCTCGGCAAGGCGGTTGTTTTCTTCAAGTTGTTTGATTTTATCAGCTAATGTCATGGTTCTGTTTTTTTTACGGTTATTCAATAATGA
>JBDHYV010000120.1:0-7809 GCA_039811545.1 Bacteroidales bacterium
ACAATCCTCGCCTCACCGCAAGCATATCATTTGTTTTTGCAATTTAAGGAAAATGCTGTTAATATTAGAACTTAGCCGAAAAAACAAAAAAAAGTCACAAATAGTTGATTTTTTTCTTTAACTACTTGCTTCTTATTATTTATGATTTATTTTTGTACATTATTCGACCAATTTTTTAACTAATCTTCAAAAAAAATGAACAAGGCTGAATTAATTGATGCGATGGCTGCTGAAGCCGGTTTAACCAAGACCGATGCAAAAAAAGCATTGGACGCTTTTGTTAGTGCCACAACCAAAGTCCTACAAGCTGGCGATAAAGTTACGCTCGTTGGTTTTGGAACATTCTCTGTGTCGGGCAGGACAGCAAGAAAAGGACGCAATCCCCAGACGGGAAAAGAAATTACCATTGCAGCCAAAAAGGTTGTCAAGTTTAAACCCGGTTCTGAACTTTCAGGTGTCGTAAAATAGTATTTTTACGCTTTTCTGCTCTCAAAACACCCTTTTGTCAGGCAACAAGAGGGTGTTTTATTTTAGCAACGGATCTATCAGGATGGCGAGTACAACAAACAAAACAAAATAGTTCATCCGCATGAAATAATAAAACGGGTTGAATTGTTGAATACTTCTCCTCCTGACAATCAAGCCTGTAAATACGATGGCCAGCCACAATGCGGCGGCAATAATCATTCCTTTTGTCCATCCTGAAGAGAGGAGCCCGCTTAGGGTTAACAAAATAGCTCCAATGGCGGTTGCAGCCGACCAGAGAAAAATCATCTGTCTCAATTTTATGGGTGTGTAAATTTCAGTGATAGAGGGATAGCCTGCCTGTATGTATTCCTTTCCATAAAAAAGCATCAAGAGCCAAAAATGAGGCACCTGCCACACAAAGAAAAAGAAGGCCACAAGGATTAAACGGGGATCGCTAAGGCTACCACCGCCGGCCACCCAGCCCACCATTGGAGGGATAGAACCGATGATAGATCCCGGAATGACCGCAAAAGCCGTGATGCGCTTCATAGGTGTATATAGTGCGTTGTACCAGAACAATGCCAGCCACCCCAGCGCAACTCCTTTGGTTCCAGGATGCAATGCCAACAAAAATGTTCCAATCAACACCAAAACCAAAACGACGACCAACACCTGTTTCTTTCCAATCCGGCCCGAAGGAATAGGTCGTAGGTGCGTGCGGCTCATCATCCCATCACGGTCGGCATCCTGAAAATGATTCATCGCAGCGGATGCAGATGCCAAAAAAAAGATTCCCAAAACAGGAAAAACCACATCTAATCCAAAAGCTCCCCTAACCAGCACATAGCCTGCTAGAGTTGTTAATGCAACGGATATTGTTATCCGAACCTTTGACAGCTCCACCATGATCCGAAAAATGTTTTTCAGCAGCATTTCATCATTTTCTAAACACAACAATCAAAACCGAATTTGGATTCACAAAAAGCCAACAATTTCCAGAATTTTACATAACTTTTTGAGATAAGGAAAGATAAGAAACTTCGATTTTCCCAAATACGTTTCATTTATTTCAATAGTTTCTCATTTTGACACCCCACGGCGTGCGAAAAACAGGAAATAAGTCGTGTTTCAATACGGATTTCCCCATATACAACACTTTGGCACGGTTGTTGTATATATAGAGTTAGTAGTTTTTTTTTAGAATATTGGTTGGTTAATTAAGGGAAACCCACAACTCGCAATTGTGGGTTTTTTCTTTTTACAATAAATTCACATCTTGGTGATTAAAAAGTGATTATTGGCAGGGTTCAACCTATGGGGACACTGAGTTGGACTTCAGCTCGTGGCGCAGATACAAAGCGGTAAAGCTTTCCGGGTGGCCCACAATTTCCTCAGGGGTTCCACTGATGATCAGCGTTCCTCCCTTGTCGCCGCCTTCAGGCCCCATATCAATCACATAATCAGCCATTTTAATAACTTCCATATTGTGTTCGATAATCAATACGGTATTGCCGCGATCCACCAATTTATTGAGCACCTCGAGCAACACTTTGACATCTTCAAAATGCAGTCCGGTCGTAGGTTCATCGAGGATATAAATGGTTTTTCCGGTGTCCTTTTTCGAGAGTTCTGCGGCCAATTTAACGCGTTGAGCCTCGCCGCCCGAGATGGTTGTAGAAGCCTGTCCAAGGCTGAGATAGCCCAAGCCAACATCTTTTAAGGTGCTGATTTTATGCTGGATGGCTGGAATATTTTCGAAAAAGGTGATAGCTTGGTCAATAGTCAGATTGAGCACATCGTTGATTGATTTGCCGCGGTAACGCACTTCAAGGGTTTCGCGGTTATAACGCTTTCCACCACATTCCTCGCAAACGACAGCCACATCGGGCAGGAAATTCATTTCGATGACACGCAGGCCGGCGCCTTTGCATGTTTCGCAGCGGCCACCCGCAACATTGAACGAAAACCGTCCGGGTTTGTAGCCTCTGATGCGCGACTCAGGAAGTTCGCCAAACAGTTTCCGAATATCGTCGAACACTTTGGTGTAAGTGGCCGGATTTGAGCGTGGAGTGCGACCAATGGGTGATTGGTCAATTTCGATCACCTTATCTATATAATGCAAGCCTTCGATTGTTTCGTAAGGCAGAGGTTGTTTGAGAGACTTATAGAAATGTTTGCTCAGGATAGGATAAAGGGTTTCGTTGATTAGGCTCGATTTGCCGGAGCCTGAAACTCCGGTAACGCACACCATTTTTCCAAGGTGAATTTCGACGGTTACATTTTTCAAGTTATTGCCCTTTGCTCCCTTGAGCACAATTTTTTTACCGGCCAACCCTTCTCTTCGTTTTGCCGGCACTTTTATTTCGCGTCGTCCGCTCAGATATTCGCAGGTGATGCTGTTGCAGTCGTGCATTTCGGATGGCTTACGCTGAGCCGCCACCTGTCCGCCATGAATTCCAGCTCCCGGTCCAAAGTCCACCACATAATCGTCTGCCAGAATGGTATCTTTGTCGTGTTCGACCACGATGACCGAATTACCGATGTCGCGAAGTTTCTTCAGTGAGGCAATCAGGCGGTGGTTGTCGCGTTGATGGAGGCCGATACTGGGCTCATCGAGGATATACAACACACCGGTAAGCTGGGCGCCAATCTGAGTTGCCAGTCGGATGCGCTGCGACTCGCCGCCCGAAAGGGTGTTCGATGGACGGTTCAGATTCAGATAATCAATGCCTACTTCGAGGAGGAAGCCAATGCGTTTTTCAATTTCACGGATGATCTCTTTTGCAATGGTATAATTCTTTTCGTTAAGCTTAGTCGGGAGTTGGCTTACCCATTGCTGAAGACTTAAGATGTCAAGGGCCGCCACTTGGGCGATATTTTTGCCATCCACCCTAAAATAACGTGCTTCCCTTTTCAACCGTGTTCCTTCGCAGACCGGACAGTTCACTTGGTTCATAAAACCTGCAGCCCACCGCTTGACAGCCGGTGAAGCTGTTTCATTGTTCTGATCCTGGATAAAATTGATGATACCTTCGAAGTTGAGGCTGTAGGAGCTGGTGATGCCGAGATATTCTTTTTTTACTTCGAAAGATTCGTTGGAGCCAAAAAGCAGGACATCAATGGCTTCTTCGGGAATATCGTGGATCGGGGTGTTAAGGTCGAAGCCGTATTTTAGTCCGATGGCTTCCATCTGATTGAAAATCCAGTTGTTTTTAAATTCGCCCATCGGTGAAAAGCCGCCTTTCTTGATGCTCAGCGAAGGATCGGGCATGATTTTTTGCATATCCACCTCGGCAATATGTCCGAGTCCGTTGCATTTTGGACAGGCTCCGTAAGGCGAATTGAACGAAAAGGTATTTGGCTCGGGTTCATCGTACGAAATTCCCGTGGTCGGGCACATGAGCAGCCGGCTGAAATGACGCAGCTTTCCGGTCTCTGATTCTATCAGTTGCATCAATCCCTTGCCATGCTTCATTGCAGTTTGCACGGATTGTTGCAATCGCCGGCTTTGGGAGCCGGTCAATTCTAAACGATCAATCACGATTTCGATATCATGCACTTTATACCGGTCGAGCTGCATTCCAAACGTATTGTCGCGCATTTCGCCGTCCACCCTCACTTTGGTAAAACCCATCTGCCTGATTTGTTCAAACAGTTCGCGGTAATGGCCTTTGCGGGCACGAACTACGGGCGCAAGCAAAATGATTTTCCGGTTCTGATATTCGTTTTCGATGAGCGACACAATTTGTTCCTCGCTATACCGCACCATCTTCTCCCCAGTTTCATAAGAAAAGGCATCGGCCACACGGGCATACAGCAAACGGAGAAAGTCATAGATTTCAGTGATGGTTCCCACATTGGAACGAGGGTTTCGGTTGACCGATTTTTGTTCGATCGAGATTACCGGGCTCAGGCCTATGATGCGATCAACATCGGGGCGTTCCATATTTCCGATAAACTGCCGGGCATAGGCTGAAAAGGTTTCCATATAACGTCTTTGTCCTTCGGCGTAGAGGGTGTCGAATGCCAATGACGATTTTCCGCTGCCGCTAAGGCCGGTGATGACCACGAGCTGATTGCGCGGAATCCTGAGGTCAATATTTCGCAAGTTGTGCATGCGTGCGCCCTGCACTTCGAGATACTGATCTTCCGAACAAGCCGATTTTTCCATCTTTTCGATTGCGTTCTCCAAAATTAATGTGATTTCAGCGTGTCGGGTTCTGGCCAATATTGCCGATGTGTGGTGCTGAATGGCGGTAATGGAATTTTAATGATATAACTTTTCCCGGCATGAACCGGCACCCTGTTTGATCGCAGCCAAGGGTTAAATGTTTTGAGCAGTTTATAGGACAAACCCTTCGTTCGAGCATAGACAGCTAGATCGGGTATGGTTTCGCGAATGGTATCTTCCACAAACCGCAAAGGCTCATAAGATTGCCCTTCATCGGGTTTAAAACCATACGCACCAGGATTTTCGGCAATGGTTTTCAGTGCCAAAATCCGAAACAGATAGCGTTCGGTTTCTTCAGGCATCAAGAGATCAAAATAGGATGTTGCTTTTTGCTGTTCCAGCAAGTCGCTGATACGTTTGAGGCCCGCATTGTAGGAAGCCGCAGCCAAAGCCCAATTGCCATAACGGCCATACGCTTTACGCAAATAAACACAAGCTGTCCGGGTAGATTTTTCAACGTGAAAACGTTCATCAATATCGGCATTCAGTTCAAGTCCGTATTCCTTTGCCGTGCTCTCCATCAACTGCCAGAAGCCGGTGGCTCCAGCCGGTGAACGGGTATTACTAAGGTTGCTTTCAATCACGCAGAGATATTTAAAATCGTCGGGTATTTTATATTCGGATAGAATAGGCTCGATGACTGGAAACCATCGCTGTATCCTCTTAAGATTCAGTAGTGTAGCACTATGCCAATAGGTATTCACTAACAATTCGCGCTCATAATTTTCGGCCACATAAAACAAATGAAGCGGTACCGTGTCGCCTGCAAAAAGCAATAGGTCGGGTAAGGGTGGGCTAAACACGTAAAAAGCCTGTAACGGAATGGCAAGTGTATCGTGATGGCCGTCAGGTATGAGGTCAACCGATTGTCCGGAGACAGCCCTTTCACAAGAAGCCAAATAAAAAAACGGCATTATAAAGATGAACCACCATGCCACCCTAAGGCGGATGAAAACGCTCAGTTTACTCATCAACAGATTGGTATCAAAATTAGAATGGACTGGCAAAGTCCTTAAAAAGAGGAGCTTCACGGTCTTTGTCTGACAGCAAGGGCTGACTTACGCCCCAATCAATTCCAAGGTCGGGGTCATTCCAGCGGATGCTGCCTTCCGACATTTTATTGTAAACATTGGTACATTTGTAGAAAAACACGGTATTGTCATCAAGGGTAAGAAAGCCGTGCGCAAAACCCGGCGGCACCCAATACATCCACTTATTGGATTCAGTCAGTTCAATTGAAGCCCATTTGCCGTATGTTGGCGATTGTTTACGCAGGTCAACGGCCACATCGAGCACAGCGCCTTTCATCACCCGCACCAATTTGCCCTGCGCAAAAGGAGGAGCCTGAAAATGCAAGCCTCTGAGCACACCTTTCATGGATTTTGACTCATTATCCTGCACAAAATTCTGGTCAATTCCCTGACTGAGAAATTTCTCTTTATTATACGACTCAAAGAAGTAGCCCCTATGGTCTTCAAAAACCTGAGGTTTCACGATGAGCAATCCGGCAATTCCTGTTTTGATGATTTCCATAACCTGAGAAATTTGTTTGATGGTCGGGGGCATCCGCCCTTTGGGTGGCGGATGCCCAATATCATATTATTGATCTACAGATGAATCACTTCGCCGTAGGCATCGGCGGCGGCCTCCATGATGGCTTCGCTCATTGTGGGATGTGGGTGAATGGTTTTGATGATCTCGTGGCCTGTAGTTTCGAGCTTACGTGCCACAACTGCTTCGGCAATCATTTCGGTAACGTTTTCGCCAACCATGTGACAACCAAGCCACTCTCCGTATTTAGCATCGAAGATAACTTTCACAAAACCATCTTTATTGCCCGCAGCACTGGCTTTACCGGATGCCGAGAACGGGAATTTTCCGACTTTTATCTCATAGCCGGCTTCTTTGGCCTGTTTCTCGGTCATGCCCACTGATGCTACTTCGGGCGTGGTGTATGTGCAGGATGGAATGTTGGCATAATCAACCGGCTCGGGATTCAGGCCACAAATTGCTTCAACACAGGTGATGCCTTCGTGAGATGCAGTGTGAGCCAGTGCCGGGCCGTGAACGATATCGCCAATGGCGTAAACGCCTTCCACATTGGTGCGATAATAATCATCAACAACCACTTTCCCCTTCTCTGTTTTGACGCCAAGTTCCTCAATTCCAACTCCTTCGATATTGGTAGCAACGCCAACGGCCGACAACACAATATCAACAGTCAAGCTTTCTTCACCTTTTTTGGTTTTGATTTTCACTACGCAACCTTCGCCCGATGTATCCACCGATTCCACGCTGGAGTTGGTCATCACCTTCATTCCGGCCTTTTTGAAAGAGCGTTCCAATTGTTTTGAAACTTCTTCGTCTTCCAATGGAAGGATATTGGGCAGGAACTCAACTAAAGTAACTTCCACACCGATGGAGTTGTAGAAATAGGCAAACTCGCTTCCGATGGCACCCGATCCCACCACAACCATTGACTTAGGTTTTTGAGGAAGCACCATTGCCTGGCGATAGCCGATGATTTTCTTTCCGTCAATTTTCAGGTTTGGCAGTTCCCGGGCCCGTGCGCCGGTAGCCAGAATAATATGGTCAGCCTCGAAGATTTGTTTTTTGCCTTCAGCATCAGTTACTTCCACCTTCTTTCCGGCCACAAGCTTTCCAAATCCATTGATCAATTCAATCTTATTCTTTTTGAAGAGATATTGGACACCCTTCGACATTCCTTCGGCAACGCCTCTGCTGCGTTTGACAATGGCATCGAGGTCGGGAGCCACCTCGCCAGAAAGCTGAACACCATAGTCAGAGGCGTGTTTCATATAATTATATACCTGTGCACTTTTCAACAGTGCTTTTGTAGGGATACATCCCCAATTAAGGCAGATGCCGCCTATTTCGGCCTTTTCGACAACTGCCACTTTTTTCCCCAATTGAGACGCCCTGATAGCTGCAACATAACCTCCAGGTCCACTGCCTATTACGATTAAATCAAATTTCATAGCAAGTTATTTTTATGATGATGAATTTTTTGCAAAAATACAAATTAAGTTGTTTGGAGATGTTGTGGCCTGATCCATTCTGCGAGCAAATCTTTAACCATTAAACAAAAC
>JBDHYV010000121.1:0-7756 GCA_039811545.1 Bacteroidales bacterium
GCCTTCGTTCCTAATCACCTCTTTTACAAGCCTTTTGAGCCGCTCCCCGAATCCACCTTTATACATGCCCCCGGCTACTAAACCACCCAAATCGACGAAAACACCTGTTTTCCTTTCAGGTTTTCGGGCACATCACCATTCACAATGCGGTGGGCGATGCCCTCGGCAATGGCTGTTTTACCCACACCGGGTTCGCCAATAAGAATGGGGTTGTTCTTGGTTCGCCGCGAAAGAATTTGAAGCACTCTACGGATTTCATCATCACGGCCTATCACAGGGTCGAGTTTGCCTTCGGCAGCTAAAGTATTGAGATTTCGTGCGTAACGGTTTAAAGCCTCATAACTTTGCTCGGCAGCAGGACTGTCAACTCTTGTAGCACCCCGCAGTTGATCAATGGCCGAGCCAAGGGCTTCGCGCGTGAGATTGTTTTCTTTCAGAATTCGCGAAGCAGCAGAAGACGTTTCAAACAATGCCAACAGCAAATGGTCGAGCGAGACATAACTATCGCCTTTACTCTGACTTAGGGTTGTTGCCTTCTGAAACGTCTGAAGTGTTTCGCGCGAAAAATAGGGTTCGCCGCCACTCACGCGCGGAAGCGATTTGAGGCTGCTATCAACTACAGCCTCAATGGTCTTTGCCTCAACACTCAGGCGTTTCAGAATCTGAGGCACAATCATCTGGTCGGTTTGCAGTAAAGCCTTCAACAGGTGAAGATTCTCAACAGCCTGCTGCCCTCCTTCCAAAGCAATCTGCTGTGCTTTGGCGATAGCTTCCTGCGACTTATGGGTAAATTGATTTAAATTCATCATCATTAGTTTTACCTCTTTTCATCAAAAAGCTTACCGCACAATACAAAAAATAAAGCTCATCATGCTCCAGCCTGATTATCGGTGCAATATAGATTTGCTTGAACAATCCTTAAAACAAATAATGACATATAGACAGGTTGTACAATTGTAATACATGACATAATGACATGAATAAAATGATTTTATTGACGATAAGACCAAGAAGAAAGTGGTTACAGGTTTTGTTTTTCAGCGATTTTTGCCGGTTTACTCTTCGGTTTTTTCGTGATTTTGATGGGCAACAGCCAGCCATTGGCCAACTTTAGCAAGGAGGCTATTCACCTGAAACGGTTTTGCCAGATAATCGTCGCAGCCGGCGGCGAGTGCTTTGCGGTCGTCGTCAACCAATCCGAAAGCTGTAATGGCAATCACCGGCAGGCCGGGTCTGATTTGTTTGATGAGTCGGGTTGCTTCGTACCCATCCATCACGGGCATTTTGATATCCATGAGGCAGAGGCTTATTTCGGGATGTTCTCTGCAAAGATCCACGGCCTCTAACCCATTTTCGGCACGTAGAATTTTCAGTCTGAGGCGTTTGACAAGTACCACATCAAGCACGGCAAAGTTAGAATCTTCGTCTTCGGCGATGAGAATGGTGGCATCTTTCAATTCGATTGGTTCATGCTCTTTTACTGCCATAGTAGTTTTAACAGGCACCGGTTTTGGTGTTTTAGCGACCGGAAATTCCACTGTAAATGTAGTTCCTTTTCCCACAACAGAATCAAAGCGCAGTGTAGCACCCAAAATGTCGCAACACCGTTTGACGATGGAAAGTCCCAGTCCGCTGCCATCGTAGCGTCGAACGGTAGAAATGTCCTGCTGCATAAAGAGGTCATAGATATGCGACCTAAAATCATCCTGTATTCCTATTCCGCTGTCGCTCACTTCCACTACCAGGTTTTCGGCAGCATTTCGGCTCACTTGAAGGCGTACAAATCCATCGTGCGTAAACTTCACGGCATTATCCAAGAGGTGTTCCACGATTTTCAACATCAGGTTTCTGTCAGTTTCGAGAGAGACATCTTCATCAACGAGGATCTCGGTTTCAAAATGCAGATTTTTATGTTTGCAAAGGGTTTTAAAGTTTCTCACAAGATTTTCCATCAGTCTGAGTGGCTGTAATTTTTCGTATTTAAGCGGCATAGTGCTGGAAGTCAGCATCGAAATGTCCACATATTGTTCGATGGTTCGCACCAGCCGGTCGGTGCTCAAGCTAAGCACGGCATTCATTTCAATTCTTTCTTCCGGGCTATCTATTCCTCCTTCCAGAATGACGCTCGCTGCGCCTAAGATGCCGTTGAGGGGTGTGCGCAGTTCGTGCGAGATATTATTGAGGAATGCGGTTTTCAAGCGATCGCTGGCTTCGGCTTTTTGTTTGGCGTCAATCAGATCAGCATTCATCTGCCGCATCTGGTCGTTGGTTTGATAAAGTTCCTCGTTGAGCACATGAAGCTCCTCGTTTTGCTGTTGAAGTCTTTCTTCGCTGTTAGTGAGAATCGCTTGTGCCTGTTTGCGGGCTGTGATATCGTGAAGCATGCCGATGGTCACTGTTTTGCCGTCAAGCTCGACTGAAACGGTTGAAGCTTCCACATCTACCACTCTCCCGCCTTTTGCAAGCTGCTGAAACTCATAGCGTTTGGGTACCGCTATTCCTTTTCTCCGGTCGGAAATATGCTGATCCACTATGGCTTTGCTATATGGTGTTAAAAGCACATTGATATCAAATTCGGGTGAAGTGAGCTCCTGTTCGGTGTAGCCGACCATCTCGCAAAAAGCTTTGTTAACATAAAAAAACCGGCGATCAGCAAAAATATAGATAGCGTCAAAAGCATTTTCAACCAATGACCTAAATTTGGTTTCGCTGTCTTTCAGCTCTTTGTTTACATGAAAATGATTCAGATAATTGCTGATTTTTGTCGCAATCTGGCTCAGCAGTTGCAGGTCTTCTTCCTGCAGTCGCACTGGCTCAGTACTTTTCACTTTTAGTGAGCCAATCAACCGTTGGTTTCGTATCAGGTCGAAGGATACAGCAATGAGTTTTCCGGCATTTTTTCCGGAGGACGACGTTTTTATGCCATCGATCTGAACTTCAATGTATGCTTCATTGTTCGGGAACAGTGTATTTTCCAGTTCATAGGCAGCATTTTCGAGGTTTGTGGTCATTTCGTTGCCTGACTGAAGCATCTGGGTGATGTTTCGGATACACACCAGATCGCGCACACGGCGGTCGAGGTCATGCGTTCGCTTTTCAACTAACAGCTCAAGCGCTTGAGAGTGTCGCCGGTAAAGAAAGATCAACAATGTAACCATAAGCAACATAACGAAACTCGCGAGATAAAACAAACTGGTTCGCAAGCCAAATGAGGCCGCATGATAACCTTCCAAAGAATGGAGTTTCATCACATAGAAATCGCCCCAGATAAAAAGGGAATTGGCTTTCACAAATTCAACTTGGGCAAAATGAGCATCCAATTCGGCGCTGTTTGAAGCGCGGTAATGGCTTTGAGGGAACGAGGCAATATGCGTGGTTTTTGTTTGGTTTTCGAACTGAAGCATATCGGAGGCCATATCCATTTTAATCCAGTCAGCATTTCTGAATGTATTTTCGATAATACGTTGAGGATCAATTACTGCCACGAGGAATCTTTGGTAGCGATTGTGCCGGCCATCGCATGGACCTTGTGGAATAGCATAGCCAAGTATGATAACACCCTGACTGTTTGTACCGGCAGGTTTGATATAACCAGTGCTGTGTATCAGATTGTCGGTGTGAGATTGAGACAGGAAATGCTGAAGCGAATCCATGATTATCGGATCGTTGAGGAGTATTAGCCCGTTTTGTATATTCGTTTCGTGGTGGTATTTTAAAAATAATTGGCTACCATCGGCAGCAATCAGCCTCAATGATGGTTGAATGGAAACCGGCTGCGATGACTCGAAAAAGAAAACTGCTTCAAAAGCATCCTTATTGAGCATACGTTTTGCAAAATTCTCAAACTCGCGGTCATCAATATCTTCACTGTTTGCAATAAAAATGCCGAGTTCTTCGAGGTGATGGCCAATTTCGCGAAATGCAGCCCTAACAATAGTGGCGGAGCTAGCCCCATAGTTATTGAAAATCAGTTGATATTCCTGATTTTTAGAAACCCTGTACAGATAACCTGCCACCAATACAATCCACAGCCCCACGAAAAAAAAGCCGTAAGTCTCAATGTGCACAAAACGATTTCGTTTTTCGGCCGGCAAATCACTCCGCCAAAAGGTAGCAGCCACCGTAAGGATTATCACCAATCCCAATATAGCAAAGGCGAAATAAGTCTGTTTACGCAGAAACAACTGTCTGGCCGCATAGGATTTGCCTTTAAGCTCCATGACTACGGCAATGGTCGAATATTTTTCACCTATTCTGGTTATCGGTACAAAAACCTTGATTTTCTGAAGCTTACCATCCTGCATCACTTCTTCAACAAAAGGTTTGTGATGGCCGAAGACCTCAAGCTCTGCCTTTTCGTCCAATGAATAAGTGTCGCCCTTTTTATACTCCGAATTGGTTTTTGAACAAAGTGCCACCTTATAAAGATTTTCATCTTTCCGGATGGTGAAATAATATCGGCCTTTATAAAGGTCTTCGAGTATGGACAACTGATTGCGTAACCGATTGAATAGCGCAGGCTGTTGACCTTCCTCCATTCTGTTGTTTACTATCTGATCATCAACGGCTTGTATCATGCTATTCAGATGATTCAACAAACTTTGATGTTCCTTAGCCCTATTGTAATCGTTTCGGATTTTTCCAAACATATAGCCCAAACCGATAAAAACCACAACAATGGCAAGAAGGATCAGAAGTCGCGATATTTTTTTCATAGAGCCTTTGATTTTCGCCAAGCGCTTCAATTGTTTAAACTTTTTTCCCAACAAAAATACTACAATCACAACATCATTACAAAATAAAAGAATGTTTTCTTCAAAGAAAAAATCAAAAAATGGCATTGGTATATAGAAAAAGTTGCAGACAATTCATTTATATAATCGAAAAAAGCCTACTTTTGCAGGCTCAAATTAAGGCCTTCCGGAATTGCTTACAATAAATGTAATCAATGCCTTAATAGAAAACATGTTAAACACTCCCTGGTTGATGCAGTACGGAACTTCGGCTCAGGTACAAAACTTTTTTTTATGACAGAACACGAAAATCTGGTCAACGAAGAGCCTGTGCTGGAGCCAACTCCAGCTTCGCAGCCTGTTGACGAAGGTCAGGCTGCTGAGGTTGTGGCCGCGACTCCCTCAGCCAAACCCGTTAAAGAACGTCCACAGCCGCAGGTTCCCGGCGAATTTGACTGGGATGCCGTTGACAAAAGGCACGAAAAGTACTCCAGCTCCGAGCGCAACAAGCTCGAGCAGATGTACGACAAGACACTCAGCTCCATTGGCGACCACGAAGTGATTGACGGACTTGTTGTTGGCAAAAACGCCCGCGAAGTAATCGTCAACATTGGTTTCAAATCCGATGGTGTGATTGCTGTTTCGGAATTCCGCTACAACCCCAGCCTTAAAATAGGTGACAAAGTGGAAGTTTATGTTGAAAATCAGGAAGGATCGAGTGGCCAGCTCGAGCTTTCGCATAAAAAAGCACGCATCCTTCGCTCGTGGGATCGCGTGAACGATGCCTTCGAGAAAGAAGAAATCATCACCGGTTATGTAAAATGCCGCACTAAGGGCGGACTCATCGTGGATGTTTTTGGCATCGAAGCTTTCCTCCCCGGCTCACAAATTGATGTGAAACCTATTCGCGACTACGACATCTATGTTGATAAAACCATGGAATTCAAGGTTGTGAAAATCAATCAGGAATACAAGAACGTGGTAGTATCGCACAAAGCCCTTATCGAGGATGAGCTTGAGCAGCAAAAAGCTGAAATTATCAGCAAACTCGAAAAAGGTCAGGTTCTCGAAGGAACCGTTAAAAACATCACCACATACGGTGTGTTTATTGATTTGGGCGGCGTTGACGGCCTTATCCATATCACCGACCTCTCATGGGGACGCATCAACCATCCGGAAGAAATTGTTGAGCTCGACCAGAAAATCAAAGTGGTTATCCTTGATTTCGACGACAGCAAGAAACGTATTGCATTGGGTCTGAAGCAGCTCACCCCACATCCATGGGATGCTCTCGACGAAAACCTAAAGGTTGGCGACAAGGTAAAAGGCAAGGTTGTGGTGATTGCCGACTATGGTGCTTTCATCGAGATTGCTCCCGGCGTTGAAGGCCTGATCCATGTCAGCGAAATGTCGTGGTCGCAGCATCTGCGTACCGCTCAGGATTTCCTGAAAGTTGGTCAGGAAGTAGAAGCCGTCATTCTCACCTTAGACCGCGATGACCGCAAAATGTCCTTAGGCATGAAGCAACTGATTCCCGATCCATGGTCGAACATCAAAGAACGTTATCCGGTCAACTCGAAACATACGGCCACCGTGCGCAACTTCACCACCTTTGGCATCTTTGTAGAGATGGAAGAAGGCGTTGACGGTCTGATTCACATTTCCGACCTTTCGTGGTCGAAAAAGATTAAACATCCGGCCGAGTTTACCAAGGTGGGCGAAACCATTGAAGTGCTCGTACTCGACGTGGACGAAGAAAATCGCCGCCTGAGCCTTGGCCACAAACAGCTTGAAGAAAACCCATGGGATGTTTTTGAAAGCATCTTTACTGTGGGCAGTGTCCATCAGGGAACCATCATCGGCACTTCCGACAAAGGCATGATCGTTTCGTTGCCATACGGCGTTGAAGGTTTTGCCCCCAACCGTCACCTGAAAAAAGAAGACGGTAGTCAGGCCAAAAACGATGAAACCATGGACTTCAAAGTGATCGAGTTCTCGAAAGAGAACAAAAAGATCATCCTCTCTCACTCGCGCATCCACGAAGACGCTGCTTTTGTGGCCCGCACCTCTGAAACTGAGGATAAATCAGCTGAACAGAAGAATACCAAACGCGCCGTGAAGATCATCAACGAAAATCTTGAGCGCACCACCTTAGGCGATCTCGACGTTCTGGCAGGTCTGAAAGAGGATCTCGAAAAGGAAGAAAAGTCAAAACAGAAATAAGTTAGACTTTCAATGAATTGAAGAGCCACAACCGAGGTTGTGGCTTTTTTTTTAAAAAAATCTGCCGTTATCCATCAGATTGTAAAGGCCGTGGAGATTTGAAATACACCGAATCGTCTATTCAAAAAAAACGGGGACAAAATTCATAAGATAAACCTGTGAAGTTGCACGGGTGATGGCGGTATAGAGCCATCGCAGGTAGCCGATATCGAGTTGTTCGATTTTAAAAATGCCAGAATCGAGGAAGATGAGCGGCCATTGTCCGCCTTGAGTTTTATGACAGGTCAGCGCATAGGCATATTTCACCTGGATTGCGTTGAAATAAGGATTTTCACGTATCAAAGCCCATCGCCGGGCTTTTGAAGGTTCATCGGCATAATCTTCGGCGATGGCAGCAGTGAGTTTTTGATGGTCGGCTTCGGTTAGGGCAGCACCTTCCGACAGCAGTGTATCGGTGATAATTTTTACCGAAAGTGGCGGTTGATCAGGATATTCCACAAAACGCAGCTCCACATCGGCAAAGTGGAAGCCGTAAAATTCCTCTCTCCGGCTTATGCGCATCACCTCGGCGATGTCGCCATTGGCGATAAAACTGCCGGTTTGTCCTTCGGCCATCCAGAAATAGTTATTTTTCACCACCATCAACAGGTCGCCGGTTTGCAGTTCGGGTTCCATTCCTAAGATTCGTTGCCGTATGGCCTGATTGTAGAGGTTTGCTCTTCTATTGGTTCGGCAAACCACGACGGCCTTGCTAAAGTCGCGGCTCCCGAAAGCCGTATTCATCAGGTCTTCCATATTTA
>JBDHYV010000122.1:0-7644 GCA_039811545.1 Bacteroidales bacterium
TGTTTGCCGAAGGCAGCCCTATAGGTGTGAAAGCATTGATGAATCAGATGAAACTTTGCGAAAATATGCTCCGGCTTCCTCTTATTCCAGCTAGCGAAAATCTAGCTAATCAATTGGTTAGCCAATGGAATTTACTGAACCGTTAATTCAAAATAGAGAATGATTGCTTTTTACCGCAAACTGATAATCTCGCTGATTATCATCTTCTTTGGCTACCAGATGATGGCACAAAGCCAAAGCGAACTACTTCAACTTCAAGCATCTCGCCAGGAATTTTATTTCAGCCTGAAAGTGGAAAATCCCAAAATCCTAAACGAAATCAATCGCTTAGTGTCCGTTGACCGGCTGACAACCGATGGATGTATTGCCTATGCAAATCCCTTGCAATTTGCGCGTCTTATTGACGCCGGTTACGAACCTGTGCTGCTTCTGCCGCCTTCGCTTGAGTTTCCAGGCCAGCCGATGATGGACCTTTACGCTCTGAAAGGAACTTTTGAGTGGGACTCCTATCCCACCTATCCGGCTTATGAAGCCATGATGCAGCAGTTTGCAGCCGATTATCCAAATCTTTGCACCCTGCATAACATTGGAACTCTTGCCAGCGGACGAAAGTTGCTCGCCGTGCGTATCCACAGTGGAAATGCCGTAGCGAAGCCTGAGTTTCTCTACACTTCAACCATCCATGGTGACGAAACAACAGGTTATGTGCTCATGCTGAGGCTGATAGACTATCTGCTTCGAAACTACGGAACCGATCCGGAGGTTACAACTTTGGTGGATGCACTCGATTTATGGATCAACCCCAATGCCAATCCCGATGGAACCTATTATGGTGGCAACAACACCGTGAATGGGGCGCGCAGAGGGAATGTCAATAATGTGGATATGAACCGCAACTATCCCGACCCCGAAGACGGACAGCATCCTGATGGCAATGCCTGGCAATCGGAAACAGTGTATTTTATGAATTTTGCCACTCAGCATAACTTTTCAATGGCCGTGAATTTTCACGGAGGTGCCGAGGTGCTTAATTATCCTTGGGATACTTGGTCGGTGCTTCATGCCGACAACGGATGGTGGATGAATATTTGTCGTGAATATGTGGATACCGTGCATCTTCATTCACCGGCCTTTTATATGACTGATCTCAACAACGGAATCACTAACGGCTACGATTGGTACTCTATCAGCGGCGGACGTCAGGACTATATGAACTATTTTCAGCAGTGCAGGGAGATGACCCTTGAAATTTCGTCAACCAAACTGCCGCCGGCTTCGCAATTGCCAAACTTCTGGAACTACAACAAACGCTCGCTGATTAACTATCTGAAACAGGCTACTTTTGGCTTTCACGGCGTGGTAACAGACAGCCTTACTGGTCAGTCCATCAGGGCAAAAGTAGAAGTAGTTGGTCATGAGGTAAATAATTCTCATGTGTTCTCGAATGCCGAAACAGGTTTCTATTCGCGGCCAATTCAGGCAGGCGTTTATAGCCTGAAATTTTCGGCGGAAGGTTATCGTCCAAAAACCATCCCGAACCTGAGCATCTCCAACAAAACCAAAGTGGTGCAAGATGTTCAGCTCGCACCAGGAAATATCATCGCCGACTTTTCTGCGAGTGCTTACAACATTGCCAAAGGTGGCTCTGTCAATTTTTTCGACAATTCTTATGGGCAGAACATCGTTTCATGGCAATGGCAGTTCGAGGGAGCCATACCTTCTACATCAACGCTGAAAGATCCAGTGAATATTGTTTATCCCCAAACGGGAAGTTTCGATGTGCAACTCACTGTCACCAATAGCCAGGGACAAACATCCACAATCACCAAAGCCGACCTCATTCATGTTTCGGCCATGTATATTATGACCAACGGAACTTTTGCCACCTGCGAAGGAACTTTCTTCGACCCGGGCGGCCTCGACAACAATTATGGTAATAACCTCGATATGATCACCACTTTTGTTCCTGATACTGAAGAAGCCCTGACGCGTGTGAATTTTATCGCCTTCGATGTGGAAGCACAGTCAAACTGCAACTACGACTGGCTTAAAATTTATAACGGATTAGATACCAATGCTCCACTGCTTGGAACTTGGTGTGGAACTAATTCGCCAGGAATCATCATTGCCAACAACGGAGGCAAAGGACTCACCTTCCAGTTTCACAGCGATGTGTCAGTGAACAAACCTGGTTGGGTTGCCGAAATCAGTTGCTTCCCAACGGTAAGCCTCGGTGAAAATCAAACAGGCGGCTTCCGGATTTATCCTAACCCAACGAACGGAAACCTTATTCATATCAAGGCACCCGAAGCTTTGAAAAGAGTCACCGTGATGAGTTTGCAGGGGCGCATCATACTCGAACAATCTGCCGAAACCTTTAATATTGGCCAGCTCGACTTGTCCGATGTTCCAGACGGAACTTATCTCGTTGTGATTCAAACGAAAGACATGATCTATACTCAGAAACTGAGCCGGATTCAATAAGTATCTCATTTGATTTTTTAGAATTTTTCAAAATCCGGTGGTGTTTGCCCCGGATTTTTTTCTTTTTAGCAAGTAACCAAAATGAATATCATATCGAAATATTTCGTTGTGTGATTTTATTATTGCAAACGTTTGTATTTTTAATTGAATTGTTAACTTTGCCTCTTTAACAAACTTCAACGTTTAACCAAAATACTCCACAATGTTTAAGGACGAAAAAGTGCTCAGAGAAGAGCTGGCACAATACGGTATTACCAATGTTTCAAATATTTACCATAACAGTTCTTACGATAAGCTGTATGAACACGAAACGGCTCCAGGTCTCGAGGGCCTTGAAAAAGGTGTTGTAACGAAATCGGGTGCTGTATCGGTTGATACAGGGGTGTTTACAGGTCGCTCTCCAAAGGACAAATACATAGTTGACGACGATGTTTCAAAGGATACTGTGTGGTGGTCCACTCAGGGAAAAAACGATAACCGCCCGCTTGAGCCTGAAAAGTGGAATCGCCTGAAAACTCTTTCTGCACAACAGTTGAGCAACAAAAAACTTTATGTGATGGATGCTTATGCCGGTGCTAACCCCGACACCCGACTGAAAGTTCGTTTTGTGGTGGAAGTTGCCTGGCAGGCCCATTTTGTAAAAAATATGTTCATCCGCCCAACGGCCGAAGAATTGGCCACCTTTACGCCCGATTTTGTGGTGCTCAACGCCTCGAAAGTTGTAAACCCCGATTGGAAAGAGATGGGGATGAATTCCGAGAACTTCGTGGTGTTCAACCTCAGCGAGCGTATGGCCCTCATTGGGGGCACCTGGTATGGTGGCGAAATGAAAAAAGGCATCTTCACCATGATGAACTATTATTTGCCGTTGCGCGGCATTGCTTCAATGCACTGCTCGGCCAATATGGGAAAAGACGGTGATGTGGCCATCTTTTTCGGCCTTTCCGGCACAGGAAAAACCACCCTGTCGGCTGACCCGAAACGGGCACTGATTGGCGACGACGAACATGGTTGGGACGACGACGGAGTGTTTAATTTTGAAGGCGGATGCTATGCCAAATGTATCAACCTGAGCGAAGAGTTTGAGCCCGACATTTATCACGCCATCAAACGCGATGCCCTGCTCGAAAATCTTGTGGTGCGCCCTGACGGCTCCATTGACTTCGACAGTAAAGCCAAGACCGAAAACACACGGGTCTCCTATCCGATTTATCATATCGAAAACATTGTGAAGCCGGTTTCCAAGGGAGGCCATGCCACCAAGGTCATCTTCCTCACGGCCGATGCTTTCGGCGTTTTGCCTCCTGTAGCCAAGCTAAGCAGCGACCAAACCAAATACCATTTTCTTTCGGGCTTTACTGCTAAACTGGCCGGCACCGAACGTGGGGTAACAAGCCCACAACCAACATTCTCGGCCTGTTTCGGAAATGCTTTCCTGGCCTTGCATCCAACAAAATATGCCGTCGAGCTGGTGAAACGAATGGAAGCCGTAGGCGCAAAAGCTTATCTGGTCAACACCGGTTGGAATGGTACGGGTAAACGTATCTCGATTAAAGATACACGCGCCATCATTGATGCCATCCTCGATGGAAGCATCGAAGATGCACCAACACGCATCACCCCGCGATTTAAACTCGAAGTGCCGACCCAACTCAAAGGCGTTGACTCCAATATTCTATTCACCCGCAACACCTATGCCGACCCGTCCGAGTTTGATCGCAAAGCCAACGAGTTGGCCCGCATGTTCATCGAAAATTTTGAAAAATACACCGACAACGAGGAAGGTAAGCGCTTAGTAGCTGCCGGGCCTATGCTTTAACGTCTTTTTTAATTAACCACTACCAAAATCAAGGAGAGGGGAGACCCTCTTCTTTTTTTTTGTAAACAGCACATCGGCACAATATCGCACTGAATCAAAAATACGTATTTTTGACAAAGTTTGTCGGCCGTGCTGTGCAAACCAAAGAAAAAAACAAAGTGTTTCACCAGATTTCCGGATGAAGAGAATGCAACACCGTGCAACTTTTTTTAAGTACGCAACATCTGTAGCTTCACTGAAGGGAGTTGGTCTGTTAGTCTCCTGATGGACGAGAAACAACTGGTAACAGCATGCCGCAATGGCGATCGTAAAGCACAAAAGGAGTTTTACGACTTGTATGCACCCAAGATGTATGCCGTTTGCCTGCGTTATGCCAAAGATCAGAGCACCGCGCAGGACTATCTTCAGGAGGGGTTTGTCAGGGTTTTTACCCACCTTGACAAATTCAGATTTGAGGGGTCACTCGAAGGATGGGTAAGAAGAATAATTGTGAATGCTGCCTTGGAAAATCTTAGAAGGACAGATATTTTTAAAAAAAGCACTCCTGTTGAAGGCTTGTTCAACGTGGATTCGGAAGGAGTTGATGCTTCGGAAATGATGCAGGCCACAGATCTGTTTCACCTTATTCAGAAGTTGCCCTTGGGATTCCGAACCGTGTTTAACCTCTATGCTATCGAAGGGTTTACACATCAGGAAATAGGAACGATGCTCGGTATCAGCGAAGGCACTTCCAAATCGCAGTATTCAAGAGCACGACACTGGTTGCAGCAACGCTTGCCCCAACGAAAAAAGGAGGATGACAATGGATAAAAAGGATGAGCTGAAAGAATTGTTTGCCAGTAATTTAGCCAACTGGCAGCAAAACCCTCCCGCTCATGTGTGGGATGCTGTAAACAGGCAACTGATTTGGAAATCACGCCGACGCCTGATTCTCTATTCACTCTCTGCTGCTGCGGTCTTGATTCTTATGCTCGTTCCCTTGGGTATGTGGATATGGAAAACCGAGACAAATCCACAACAAGAGCTTGCCGAAACCATTGTTATGGAACAATCCTCTGATAACATCATGCTTAATGGGCAGAATGTAAGAATGCCAAACCCGGACACAAAAAGCCAGCAATACTTCGAATCGCCAATCCATGCCGGTGTTCAGCCTCAGTCAACAAGTCAGACGACAGGCAATAATCCGGTTGATTTTTCAGCCTCAGCTATCATGGTCGAAAAGATTGAAACAAACCCTGTTGTCATTGCCGAAAACACTAACGAAATCCAAGAGGATGAGTGGCCAAAAATTGCGGACGAGGATTGTGCAAGCGTCAACGAAGCCAATAAAAGCTACCAGCGCGCTGCAATGGCCTCCCGTATGCTTCGTCAAGCCGATGACGAAATATTAGAACAACAGAAAAATAGAGATAAGCTGGTAGCCGAACGAATGAATTTGGTTCTAGCTTATGGGAGCGTTCCTGGCGGTACAGTTTCGGCCAGCGAACTGCTCTATGAAAACAGCAATGTGCGCTATCGCCCTGATAATTATCAGTCTGATATGGCCTACGAAACTTCTTTTTACGAGGAGATTGAACGCACAGATGTTCAGACACCTTTAAGCTTTGGGCTGAAAATCAGCTATCAGGCCGGGCGCCGCCTTTTCCTTGAAACGGGTATAAGTTATACCTCGCTCGGTGTTGTTAGCAAAACCAAAGATTTTGATGCCGCCTATACCAAATATTTTAGAACAATACATTATTTAGGTATTCCTCTTGGCATACGATGGGAGCTGCTTCAGACTAGCCCATTCAAGGCTTATCTTATGCAAAGCGTGATGTTTGAAAAGGGACTTAAGGTGGCCAATCGAAAAAATCGCTTCGAGCATTCGGACTTGGTCTCATCTGACCTGAGTACAAGTTCAATACCCGGTTTTCAGCTTTCAACTCTTTCATCATTCGGTGTTGATTTGCGTATTTATCACAATTTCAGCCTCTTTGGCGAGGGAGGTGTGCAAGTGTTCTACCTCAACCGTACCCAGCCTTTCAATATGCGCTCAGCCAAAATGGCATGGCCAGTATTCCAAACCGGAATCCGAATGAATTTTTAATGCCGAATGCAACGGTTTGCGCTGGGAACACGTCTTTGAGGTATATCTATGCAAACCATGAAAACCAATTTCAGAGTATTCCTAATTTTTGGGGTTATTTTTGCTGGTATAAGCTTTTTTAGCAGTTGTCTCGACAAAGTTTTCGAGGAAATTTCCTATGAAGCCAATGTACCAGTCTATATGGATTTTGCTACTTTCCGCGCAGCAGTTAAGCGCGAAGTGCCGCGAGAACTTTCTCAACCCGGGAAAATCTATTATTACAATAACACACTGTTTGTCAATGAGATGCAGCAGGGTGTTCATGTGATAGACAATTCCAATCCTTCTTCACCCGTCAATCTTGCTTTCATTGAAATTCCCGGTAATATTGATATCGCTATCAGGGGCAACATCCTTTATGCCGACAGCTACATTGATTTAGTGGCCATTGATATCACCAATCCGTTACAACCGGTTGAGGTGAGCCGAATCGAAGGTGCTTTCCCTAAAGTACTTCCGGCCATGGAAGCAGCCTATCCTGTCTATGGTCTCGATTTTTCGAAGGGAATTGTTGTGGGGTGGGAAAAAAGAGTAGTTACGGAAACGATTGAAAAGGACAGCTTTTCGCGACGCAACCAGATATGTTATGATTTTGTTGGTGCACCAAGTTTGGGCTCGTCAGAAGTTGGCCTCGTCGGTAGAGCAAATGGCACTGCCGGTTCAATGGCTAGGTTTACCCTTATCGGCAATTATCTGTATGCCGCTCATAACACAGCCCTGAAAGTGTTTGACCTGACAAGTGCCCCCGAAATGTCGCTTGGAGGTGAAGTTCAGCTTGAGCGCGTAGCCGAAACGATTTATCCTTTCGAGGGACGGCTTTTCTTAGGAACCACGACCGGAATGTTGGTGTATAACCTTGAAAATCCCATTATCCCGAAGTTTGTGTCTGTTTTCGAGCATATCACATCCTGCGACCCTGTGGTTGTTTCAGGTCAGTATGCCTATGTTACCCTTCGCTCGGGAAATAACTGCAACAATATGGTCAACCAGTTGGACGTAGTGGATATCTCATCCGTTGAACATCCTTTCCTCATGAAGTCGTACCCATTTTTCAACCCACATGGGTTGGGTGTTGACGGGCCTTTGCTTTTTGTTTGCGATGGTGATGCAGGACTTAAGATTTTCGACAAAACAGATCCCATGACGATTCATCTGCATCAGCTCGCTCATTTCGATGGAATCAATAGCTACGATGTTATCCCACATAATG
>JBDHYV010000123.1:0-7620 GCA_039811545.1 Bacteroidales bacterium
CATACGCGTTGAAAAATCGTAGGCCGAAGCAATGGTAAACAAGTCGGAAAGCGCATAAACACTTGCCACCCTGTCGCGAACCACCTGAATACGCTGGCCATTATCGGACTTTTCCAACACTTTATGGTGTTGAACCACCCCCCTGTTCTGAACCGTCTCGAAGATTTTCATAGCAAGCTGGCGAGTTTTCCGGCGGTTGAGCAACTGGTCGGGCAATTTTTCGTCGAGTATCTGAAGGAGCAATTCGCGGGCTTTGGATGTTGCTTCCGCATCGAATTCAAAATACGGATAATACTGGTTTTCGATTCGTTCCCTTTCTTCTGAAAGCTGCCGGTCTGATTTATGGATAGCAAAATCGAAAGGTGCATACAAAGTGGGATGATTCCATGGTTTACCAGCCTGAAACTCGTACTTAAACTTCCCGACTCGAGGCAAAAACCACATTACCAACACAATGGCAATGACAAACGAAACGACTTTAAACCATTCGTGAGATTTGTGCTGAAATTTGCTAAGGATGTTTTTCATGAAAAATGCTTCAACCTGACAAAAATAGAAAATAAGCAGGAAGAAAACACAAGATGGCAAAACTTAGGCAGGTTTAGTTACTTTTGTTTAAAATTTATGACCCACATGACCTACATTTACAGCCTTTTAAGCCAGATTCCTATCAGAAAAACACCCGATGAGCGGGCCGAAATGACGAGTCAGCTCCTTTATGGCGAAGCCTTTCAAGTGCTTCATCGCGAGCCAAAATGGTTTTTTATCCGCTCTCTTTTCGATGGCTACGAGGGCTGGATTGGCACTTTGCAGCCCGGGCCTACTGCTTTTTTTTCGGACGAGCCTCCACCTCTTGCCTCCCACTTTGTTATTAGCCAATTAGCTAATATTCAGGATGATAACGGCAATATGTTTCGGCTTAGTTTCGGATCAGAAATTCGGACAAACCAATATTTCGCCTCCAACGATATTCAGGTCAATCCTTTCACACAGTCGCTGACAGCAGGTGAAAAAACCGCCCTTGTTATACATTATGCCCAAAGATTCCTTTATACACCATATCTGTGGGGCGGCCGCACGTCCATGGGTTTCGACTGCTCGGGGTTTATCCAAATAATCCACAAAGCCGCCGGCATTGCCCTAGCACGCGATGCCTGGCAACAGGCCGAGGCCGGTCATACCATTGATTTTCTGGAGGAAGCCAAAGGAGGAGACCTCCTCTTTTTTGATAATGAAGAAAACCGAATCACACATGTTGGTATCTTAACCGAAAACAAAACTGTCATTCACGCTTCAGGATTTGTCAGATATGACAACATTGACCATTACGGTATTTTCAATGAAGAATTAAAAAAATACACCCATAAACTTCGCATTATCAAACGTTTGCACCCTTAACGTCCAAACTTTACTGACTTTCAGTCTCGAGAAGCAGTAAATAAATGAGTTAAATCGCTTTAGTATCACTGTTCTGGCATGGTTTATGTTCAGAAGGAGATTAATAACATTTATTTAACAATTAAAAGCGATTTTCAAATGGTACTCCCAACAAATCTCAAGCATGTTGCAACAGCGGCAGAACTCAGTGAACTCATCAACAGCGAAGCCAACGTCATGGTATGTTGTGGCCGCATGGGTCCCATGTGCATTCCGGTTTACGGCATTATGGAAGAACTAGAAGACGAGTATAAACATGTAGCTTTTCGCGATATGATGTTCGATTCGCCTGAGGCTGCTGTCATCCGCAATCTGCCGGAATGTCGCAGTTTCATGGGTCTTCCCTTTACCGTTTATTTTAAAGACGGCAAAGTGGCCGCCGCAACGAGCAGCATTCAGAACCGCGACCAGATTACCACCATCCTCGACCGCGAGTTTGGTAAATAAAACATTCAAAGTGAAGGAAAGCTGTGCCCGAGATTTTCAGTCATAGCTTTCCCTTTTTTTTAAAATTTTTTATCCACTATCATTTTCTATTTCAATGCAGACCACTCATTACGATTCAATTATAATAGGAGCCGGTCCGGCGGGGCTCACTGCCGGGATTTACCTCTCACGTGGAAAAGCCAAAGTGTTGATTCTGGATTCGGGCGTTGCCGGCGGACAAATGATACTCACCCACGAAATCGCCAATTATCCGGGCTTTGAAAGCATATCGGGCTACGAGCTCAGCAGCAATATGCGGAAACAGGCTAAAAATTTAGGCTGCGACATTATGTCAGGCATATCTATTCAAAGCATTGATTTTGAATCATCTATAAAATCACTCAGCCTAAGCAATGGCAAATCTTTCACAGCCGAAACCATTATCCTTGCCACCGGTGGCCGCTCGCGCAGCCTCGGTGTGACAGGCGAAGACAATTTCAAAGGCAGAGGCATTTCGTACTGTGCCACCTGCGATGGCGACTTTTTTACCGGAAAAGAAATTGCCGTGGTTGGCGGAGGCAACAGTGCTTTGGAAGAAGCCGTTTCGCTTACAAAATACGCTAGCAAAGTTACCCTCATCCACCAATTCGACCATTTTCAGGGATTTGAACATGCACAAGAAGAAGTGCGCACAAACGAGAAAATTGATATAAAACTCAGTTCGGCCATCGTGTCGTTCAATGGAGATGAGCAGTTGGAATCAGTAACGATTGAAGACTTAGTTACCAAAAATCAGTACGATCTTCCACTGAATGGTGTATTCATTTTCATCGGTTATGAAGCAAACACCGGCTTTTTGAAAGGTCGTTGTATTCAGCTTAATAAACGCCACGAAATTGTTGTGGACAATAAGATGCAAACCAATGTTGCCGGCGTATTTGCAGCAGGCGACGCCGTGGCCAAACGCCATCGGCAAATCACATTAGCCGTGGCCGATGGCACCTTAGCTGCCCTGAATGCCATGGAATACCTGAATAACAAAAAAAGATAGACGCCGGTTTTCTGCGTTTTAAATCTAAAACAGATGCCGTTTCCGTTGTTGGAGGTGGCTTCTTTTCCAATTTAGAAACATTATAAACTGATTGGTTTCTGCCGTGCATATCGAAAAACACTAAATTTGCATCCAAATTCTTCAGGGTAGGGTGCAATTCCCGATCGGCGGTGAAAGTCCGCGACTCTTGCCAAAAGCAAGACTGAGCCGGTGAAACTCCGGCACCGACAGTTAAAGTCTGGATGGAAGAAGAATGACCTTATTGCGCTGCATTGGCTTCGGCCTTTGACATCTTTTGCGTCAACATTTTTGTTTACGCCGAGCATTTTGGTTTTGCATGCCTGCCCTGACGAATTATATCAGGGTATTTTTTTTGCAAAACCTATACAATATGTTACGGAGCATTTTTCTTATTTTTCTTTTGGCCATCCAAGGTGTGGCCATTTCACAAATCGTACTTCAGGGCAGCATCACCGAAGCGCAAAGCGGCCAAGCACTTTCGGGTGCACATTTAGTTTTGAAGGGGCAACCCAAAGGTGTGCTGAGCGATGCAAAAGGCCGGTTTTCAATCCATATCGAGTCGTTTCCGGCCACAATGCGTTGCAGTCTGCTCGGCTACGAAACCATCGAAACTGTGATTCAAGCATCCATTTCGGGCGAGCCATTGAGCATCCGCCTAGAACCTGTCATTATCCAACTCGATGAGGTGAACATCCTTTCGGGGCAAGCCGTAGCCCGCCACAACCCCATTGCTTTTCAGACCGTGTTTCAGCAAAAGATTGCTGCCGAGCTTGGCGACAAGCCTTTGCCCGAGGTTTTCAACTTCAGCCCAGGCCTTTTCTCTCATCGCGAAGGGGGCGGGTCGGGCGATGCCAGTTTGCGCATCAGGGGATTTGAACAGGAAAACATCGCCGTACTGCTCGATGGTGTTCCCATTAATGGAGCCGAAAACGGGCTTGTCTATTGGAACAACTGGATGGGGCTGGCCGAAGTAGCTTCTTCAATCCAGATACAGCGCGGCATCGGTGCATCTAAAGTGGCACTGAACTCGGTGGGCGGTACCGTGAACATCGTCACGCTTGGCAACAACGAGGAACAACGAGCTGTGCTAAACCTTCAAACCACGGATTATGGGAACAACCGTATGAGCTTGGGCTATCATTCGGGCCGCAATGAAAACGGCTGGGCATATAGTTTTTTGGCTTCGCGCACCAAAGGACAGGGTTATATCCCCGGCACCTTCGTGGACGGCTGGGCCTATTTTGCAGCCATCAGCAAGGAAATCAGCACACAACAGCGAATTGTCTTTACAGCATTGGGAGGGCCGGAAAAACATGGACAACGCAACATCATGCTCACCCAAAACGAGGTGAACCGTTATGGTTACGATTACAACAAAGAATGGGGTGGCTGGAACGGAACGATGAGAAATAGTTCGCAGAATTTTTACCACAAACCCCATCTGGCCCTCAACCACTACCTTCAATTCGGAAAACAGAGTCTGCTGGCTACTTCAGCCTATTTTTCGCCCGGCACCGGAGGTGGAAAATGGAGCGACAGCTTCGACCCCAACGTCAATCTTTATAGTTTCAGAACAGCATCGGGCCAGATTGACTGGGACGCCATCTATCGTTACAATCAATCCAACACGGATACCCTTACTCTTGATGATGGCCGAAAATTAAGCGGATTCAGCAAGGTGGTGCAGACTGATTTTTTGGCCAGCCACCTCTGGGCCGGTCTGATTTCCAATTTGGAAATACGCTTAGCACCACATACCAAATGGATCAACGGCGTTCATTACCGCTATTTCAGCTCCGACCTCAGACAGGAAGTTGCTGATTTACTGGGTGGTGATTCTTATGTGGACGATTACGCCTGGTCGCTGGCAGGCAGAGCCGGAAGAGAGCCGGTAAAAAAAACGGGCGACATCATTCGTCTGCACAACGGCGCCCTGACACATCAGGCAACGATATTCTCGCAAATTGAATACCAAAAAGGAAGATGGTTATTTTTTGCCTCGGCCAACTTCTCGGGAAACACCTATAAAAGACATGACGAATACAACTATCCGCTGAATAAATGGAGTCCGACAGTTCGCCGTTCCGGCTTCGACTTTAAAACAGGTTTAGGATTTTCGCTCACCGAAAGCCAACACCTTTACCTTAATGCAGCCACCTTCTCCAAAGCACCATATTACAAATTCGTTTTCGGCAATTTCAACAACACGCCTACGCTGAACCTTCAGAATGAAAAAGTGAGCACGGCAGAGGCTGGTTACAGCTTAACTCACAACAAATTGAGTCTTAATCTTTCGGCATATTACACTCTTTGGCAGGATGTGGCATTTTTGTCGTACGAATATATACAGCTCGAAAACAACACCCAGTCGCGGGCGATGGTCAGTGGGCTCAACTCCAAACACCTCGGTTTTGAGACAGAGCTGGCATACCAGCCTGCCGAACAAATCCGTATCAGAGCGATTGCTTCTTTTGGCGATTGGAGATGGCAGAATGATGTGAGTGCTGTTTTATTCAACGACCTCAATGTAGCCGTTGACACTGTAAAGGTTTATGCCAAAGGACTTTTCGTTGGTGGGCAGCCGCAAACGCAGCTTGGACTTGCTCTTGAGTTCAAACCTTGGCGCGAGATGGCAATCCAGATCGAAACCATTCAATACCGCCGGCAATTTGCCCGTTTCGACCCTGCCGGTCGGCAGGATGCTGCCGATCGTGAGCAGTCTTTCAGACTGCCTCAGGTTACGGCAACCCATCTCAGCTTCCAGATTCCAATGGTTATTTCAAAAAATCGTTTATGTTTCTATGGGCGATTCAACAACATTTTCAACACCCGCTATATTCTCAATGGCGAAGACGGTTCTAATCATCAGCTTGATACTTTCCGAGGCTTTTGGTCGTTTGGCCGCACTTTTGATGCGGGTTTGCGGTTTGAATTCAACTAAAGATATCCTCAGGACGATTTGTTTTTCGACAAAATCGCCTTGTTTCCGCGTTTCAAGAAAGCAAGCTCGTGTAGAATTGTATTGGGCAGACTATCTGACACGTGTCGCAAATGACTATTTTCGCAGATTGATAAAAAAACAATATCAGCAATGAATCAGTCCTTTACGAAAGTTTTTTTTTGGTGGTTTCTGCTCATTGCAGCATTAATTAGTTCTCTTTTACTAATCGAGCAAAACACAGATATTGAGCTACTTAAAGAAATCAATCTAAATCGGAACCGGGTTTTAGATCCCCTACTTAGGGCTTTGACACACACGGCAGGGCCTGTTGCTTTCATCACACCGCTTGTGGTTTTGGCTATTGCCTTGCGTAAAAAAACGGAAAAGTTAAAGAAAAAGGCAATCTATTTGATTGTGGCTGTGCTCACTGCAGTGCTCATCACCACCAGTTTGAAATATGCGGTGAAGCGTCCGCGGCCTTTCGAGACTTACGATTTCATTGAAAAGATGACTTCGGGTGGGAGTCCTTCTTTCCCTTCGGGCCACACGACCGATGCTTTTGTTATTGCTACAGCCACAAGTATTGCATTTCCTTCATTCGCGGTGATATTCCCTTTTTTCCTCTGGGCCGGATTGGTCGCTTATTCACGTATGGCACTAGGGGTTCATTATCCGGTGGATGTGTTGGTTGGCGTCTTCATCGGCTTGGCTTCTTCAGCCGTATGGTTTGTTGTGTTTCGCAAAAAAATTAAATCCGGCGATTGAGCATTATCACAACCGCCGGATTTCGTTCACAGAATCAAATTCGTTTAATAGGTCAGGCTCACATTCTTCTCCTTCACCATTTTGCGCATATTAATCAAGGCGTAGCGCATACGGCCTAGGGCAGTATTGATGCTTACATTGGTCATCTCGGCAATTTCCTTGAAGCTCATTTCGACATAAAGGCGCAGATAGAGCACCTCACGTTGCTCCTCGGGCAGGAAATCTATCATTTTACGCAAATCATCATGTATCTGATCTGTAATTATTTGCTCCTCGACTGACCTATCGCTCATGCCAAGCAAATCGGCTCCACGGTATTCATCCGGGCCATTATCCGCAATGGGAAGTCGTTTATTTTTGCGAAAATGATCAATGACAAGATTGTGCGCGATACGCATCACCCATTTAATAAATTTCCCTTCTTCGTTGTAAGTTCCTCCTTTGAGGGTACGGATGACTTTGATAAAAGTATCCTGAAAAATGTCGTCGGCTAACTGCCTGTCTTTCACCAACATTTGGATATAGGAAAAAACCCGTGACTGGTGGCGGTTCAACAAGACTTCAAAGCTGGACTGATTTCCCCTGAGGTAATCTTCAACCAGCTCCTTGTCGCTCAATTCGATAGCATTCATAGAGCTCACTTTTAATTAGGTAAACTATGGGGTAAAAGTGATCTCGATAATGGGCTCCTATACTTTAAGGGTTAATGAAAATAGCGTTCTTTTGCTATTAATGATGAGGCAAAATTAACCACAATTTCATAAAAAGCAAATTATTGTGATAATTTCGCGAAAATTTTTTCGCAAATTGTCTCCATGGATTCCGATTTCCACAAAAATCATATTCAGATTGTCGGTGCGCGGGTAAACAACCTGAAAAATCTGAATCTGAGTATTCCGAAAAACAACTTTATTGTCATCACCGGTCTTTCCGGTTCGGGCAAGTCGTCGCTTGCTTTAGACACTTTGTATGCCGCAGG
>JBDHYV010000124.1:0-7588 GCA_039811545.1 Bacteroidales bacterium
GTTTTAGCTCATCGAGGCTGGCAAACTTCACCTCTTCGCGGATTTTTTCGACAAAGCTGATGCAAACTTGCTGGCCGTAGATTGTTTGGTCGAAATCAAAAATATGCACTTCGGTTGTCAACTCCGAGTTTCCCGACACTGTGGGTCGAAAGCCGATATTGCCCATTCCGTTGTATTTTACGCCTTGATAAATCACATGACAGGCATACACACCGCTCACGCCAATCACTTTGAAGTTTTCGGGAATATTGAGGTTTGCCGTTGGGAATCCCAACTTTCGTCCAAGTTCATTTCCATGAACCACCTCACCGCAAACGGTATATTCATATCCGAGCAGCATATTGGCTTTTTTGACGTCGCCATTTTCGAGTGCTTTCCTGATTTTGGTCGAACTCACTGCAATATTTTCCACGTCTAAGGCGGCGATGCGTTCCACCTTAAAATGATAGCGCTGGCCCAGATCGAACAACAGTTTAAAATCGCCCATACGGTTTTTCCCAAAATGATGGTCGTAGCCCACAACAAGGCGGGCTGGTTTAATCTTGTCAACGATATAGTCTTTGATAAAAATCTCGCTGGCCGTTCGCGAAAACTCTTTCGTAAACTCGATTACCACCACATTATCAATGCCTGTTTGCTTGAAAATCTCCATTTTTTTTTCCTGAGTGGTGATGAAACGCAGGTTACTACTATCAATATGCAGCACCTGTCGTGGATGGGGATGAAAGGTTATCACCACAGTTTCGCCTCCAATCTCGCGCGCATCGGCTGTCATTCGCCGGAAGATGGCCTGATGGCCAAGGTGAACGCCATCGAAGGTGCCAACGGTAACAATGGCACTTTTAACCGGTTTGAAATCGTTGATATTGTAATAGACCTTCACGTGGTGCGAATAAATTGGTTATTGACCAACCAGGTAGCAATCTGTACGGCATTTGTTGCGGCTCCCTTGCGCAGGTTGTCGGCCACCACCCAGATATTGAGTCCGTTGGGAATACTGTGGTCGCGGCGGATGCGCCCAACGAACACTTCGTCTTTTCCGGCAGCGGTCAACGGCATCGGATAAAGAGCAGCCGCCGGCTCGTCGAGCAGTACAAGTCCTGGGCTAGTAGCAATGCTTTTGCGCAACTGTTCCATCTCAAAAGGCTCTTTGGTTTCGATGTTCACACTCATCGAATGTCCGCCTGTTACAGGTACGCGCACAACGGTAGCGGTGATAGCCATTTCGGTGTCCGAGAGAATTTTTCTTGTTTCGAGCACTAGTTTTTCTTCTTCGGCGGTATAGCCATCGGCTATGAAGTCGCCTCCCTGCGGAATCACATTCAAATGTATGGGATGCGGATAAGCCGGTTCTGAAGGTTGTTGCCCTTGCTGCTCGGCCTCAAGCTGCCGCAGACCCTTGTATCCGCTTCCGGTAACCGACTGATAGGTTGACACTACCAAGCGCCGTATGCCATATTGCTGGTGGATAGGTGCCAAAGCTGCCACCATCTGAATGGTTGAACAATTTGGATTGGCAATGATGCGGTCGGTTTTACGGATGGCTGCAGCGTTTAACTCGGGAACCACCAAAGGTACCTGAGGGTTTTTACGCCAGGCCGAGCTGTTGTCAATCACGGTGATGTCGTTTTTTGCAAAGTCGGGCGCCAGCTCCAATGAAGCTGCTCCTCCGGCCGAAAACAGGGCAATGGCCGGCCTCTTACGAATAGCCTCAGCAGCCGAAACCACCGTGTATTCGCGACCTTTGAAACGGATAATCTTTCCAAATGAAGCTTCCGAAGCCACGGGAATAATCTCGCTGACAGGAAATGCCTGTTCTTCAAGCACTTTAAGCATCATACCACCAACCAATCCTGTGGCACCAACAATAGCAATCTTCATCTTCAGCAGGCTGATTATAAATTTTATCTACATTTACATCTTCAAATGCGGTTGCAAAAATATAAAATAATGAAGCGTGTTATTCTTCTTTTGGTTTTTCTTCCCCTGATTGCAGGAGCCCAACTCATTGAGAATTTCGACGATGGCGATTTTACCTCAAATCCTGTTTGGTCGGGCACGACGGGGAAATTTATGGTCAATCCCACCCTTCAATTGCAGTTGAATGCCGCTGAGGCCGGAAACGCCTGGCTCAGCACTCCCCTTACTTTGGTAAATGGCAATATGGAATGGCGATTTTGGATTAAACTGGCTTTCTCGCCTTCGGCCAACAATTTCAGTGAGGTGTATCTTGTTTCAGATCAGGCCGATCTAAGCCTGCCCCTCACCGGATTTTTTCTGCGTTTTGGCGAAGCCGGCAGCAACGATGCCATCGAACTTTTTCATCGCCAGGGCAGCAACACCACCAGTATCTGCCGGGGAGCAAATGGCCTCATCGCTTCATCCTTCGAGCTTAAAGTAAAAGTGGTGCGCAATGAGCAAGGCCAATGGTCGGTGTTTGCCGACAATGGTTCATCGGGCATTTATAGCCTTGAGGCAACCGGCCTGAGCAGCCAACCACTGTCGGGCGGGTTTTTTGGGTATTATTGCCAGTTTACCGCCAGCAACAGCACCAAAATGTATTACGATGACATCTATGCCGGACCCGAAGTGGTGGACAACGCCCCGCCGGTGCTGTTGAGTGCAACAGCAACCACCGCCGCATCCGTAAGGCTTGTTTTTGATGAAGCCATCAGCAGCCAGACACTTGCCGACACGACCAATTACACCATTAGCGGAGGTATTGGCCATCCACAGCAGGCCATAGCAGGTGCCAACGCTTCGGAAATATTGCTTTCGCTCAAAAAACCTTTGGAAAACGGAATCACTTACACACTGAGCCTGAGCGGTCTGAAAGATCTTGCCGGCAATCTGATGCCAACGACAGAGGTCCAGCTCAGTTTTTATACCACAAAGCGCAACGACGTAGTTATCAATGAGATCATGGCCGACCCGACACCCGTAGTTGGCTTGCCGGAGTTTGAATATGTGGAGCTTCATAACCCAACTTCGGTTTTAATCAACCTGAATGGGTTTGTCCTCAAAGTGGGAACGACCGCAAAACCTATTGGCAATGTGCAGATTACGCCCGGAGGCTATTTGCTTCTATCCAACGAAGCAGCCCGCCCGACCTTGGAACCTTATGGCTCATTTTTCGGTTTCAGCAGTTTTCAGTTGGCCAACAGCGGAGCTCAACTCAGCCTTCTTAGTCCCGAAGGACTAGAAATTTCTTCGATAAACTATTCCGACACCTGGTATGGCGACAGCAAAAAAGCCGAGGGTGGCTGGTCGCTCGAGCAGAAAGACCCCACCAACCCCTGCGGAGGCGCTTCAAACTGGTCGGCTTCGACGAATGTTTCGGGTGGGACTCCCGGCAGTCGCAATAGCATATACGGCCTTGACGACAGCAGACCAGCTATTTCACAGATCAAACTTCTTTCTTCCCGCGTTGTGCAGCTCTGGTTCGATCATTTGATGGAGCCGTCGAGCTTAACCGAAACGACACATTACGTTTTGGAACCTAGTGGGTATCAGCCCGTCACGGCTACCGGAAATCCTGCCGACAACCGCTTTGTTGAACTCAGCTTTAGTCAGGATTTTGAAGAAGGTACACTTTATAAATTGTTTTTTTCGCAAGACATTGTAAACTGCGCCGGAAGGCCGGTTTCGCCCGACTACTTCATCACTTTCGGACTGCCACAGCCTGCTGAGCCTTTAGATGTTGTCATTAATGAGGTGCTGTTTCATCCCTTCAACGGCGGTGTTGACTTTGTGGAACTTTACAATCGCTCGGAAAAACTCATCAACCTCGAAGACCTTAGGCTTTGCGCTGTGAGGCAGACAATCCCGAACCCACCCGACACCACAGTAAAAATCATTGCCACCTCCACCTTGCTGTTGCAGCCGGGTGAATATGCCTTGCTTACCACTTCGGTGAAAGGCGTTGCCAATTTTTATCCGGATGCCCGGGTTGATCGTTTTGTCGTTATGCCCAGCTTCCCCACTTACAGCAACGATGCCGGAACCGTACTTCTGGCTTCAAAAACCGGTCAAATGATTGACGTAATGAGCTATACCGAGAAGATGCACTATCCGTTGCTCAACTACTTCGATGGGGTTTCGCTTGAGCGAATTTCGTTCAACCGACTTTCAAACGATACCAAAAACTGGCAGTCGGCTTCACAAACCACCGGTTTTGCCAGTCCGGGTTATCAGAACTCGGCTTTTATCAGCGATGAAAACGCAACTTCAGAGGAAGAAATAGGCGTCGATCCTGAAGTGTTTTCGCCCGATGGAGATGGCTATAACGACCTGACGAGTATCCGTTGGTCGTTTGCATCGGGTGGCTACACCCTGAACATTCATATTTATTCGTCGAGCGGACAGCATGTGCGTCATCTCACCAAAAGCGAACTCATCAGCCCAACAGGAGCAGTAAGCTGGAACGGCCTCGATGACAACGGCAACAAAGTACCTGTTGGGATTTACATCGTTGCTGCTGAGGCCTTTAATATGGAAGGGAAGGTGAAAGGGTTCAAAAAAGCAGTGGTGGTGGCAACGAGATAAAGCTTGGGCTTTAAACAGGTTTTTACCAGAAAGAGTAATGTTTTTCTTCCATGTCAGAAAATATTTTTTAATTCAACGGCTTAATATATGTTTGACAATCAATTGATTGTATTTATCAACATATTTTTTTCTTCGCAAATTGTTGAAAAAATAAAGCAATCCCTGCTGATTGCCCTATTTTTGTAGTTCAAATCTAAATAACAACTACCATGAAACAATCTATCCGCACCATTTTCACACTCCTTCTTGTTGTATTCAGCATTTCGGGATGCGAAAAAATCAAAGAACTGGCCGATGTTAAGTTCGATGCCAACTACGAATCAACCATAAATGTTGATGTAACTCCCTCTGCCACAAAGGCTTCCTACGGTGTGTTTCTTGAAACTGTAACCATTGATCCACTATCGAACAGCGATATGGCCACCTATGCCGAAAAACTTAAGGAAATTGACGTTATTGAGGCTTCTGCCGAGGTGGTTTCCATCAGCACCCCCATCAAACTCATCACCGCCAGTCTATCGGCCTCGGGCAACAATCTTCCTGAAGCTTTGTGGGCATTTACCAACGAAACCATTGCCGTAGGCACAATTCTGACGTTAGACAACGCCAACGGACAGTTCAACAACCTGAAGAAAATTCTGGAAAGTAAGAAAGAGTTCACCGTTACCCTGATGGGTCAGACCGACGTGAACGAAGCTACTTTTGCTTTGAAGATCAAGTTTAAGACCCGTGTTACGGCCAATCCGCTTGATTAAACATTTTAAGAACTTTTGGATTGATTTAAAGAGGCTTCGGCCTCTTTTTTATTTCTTTTCCATCGCGTATTATCGGACACATTCGATCTCCTGAATTTGTCCGTTGATTTTAACCCGGGCTGTATTAGTCGTCTTGCTTCGAAGCTCAACGCTTGTTACCTTTCCCTTTTACCACTCGCAGTCCACAATGATGTTACCACGGGCTTTTAATCCGGTGAAACTTCCCCTTTCGGACCAGCTAATAGGCAATGCAGGCAAAAGTTCGATGATTCCATTGTGGCTTTGGAGCAGCATCTCGGCCATTGCAGCGGTGATACCAAAGTTTCCGTCAATCTGGAAAGGCGGATGATTGGCAAAAAGATTGTCCAACAAATTGAAAGTGATCAATCCGTGCACCATGGCTTCAGTTTTGTCAGCCTCATGCAGTCGTGCCCATAATGCAGCCCTCCAGGGCCAGGTCCACGAACGCCTGCTGTCGCCGGTGGTAAGTGAAGCGTCAAAAGGGGCATCCGGTTTTCCGGGCGGATAACCGCTTCGTGCCAATAGGCTCAAGATGGCAGCTTTGGCCAATTCGGACGTCTTTTCCCGACTAATTTGTTTTCCCGGATACACGGCAAAAAGATGCGAGGTGTGGCGGTGTTCATCGGCCGGATCATCGCGATCTGTTTGCCACTCCTGAAGTTGTCCCCACTTTCCGATGAGGTTCGGCGCCATTCTGAGCTGCATTTCGGCAATTATTGCTTCAAAAGGGCCATTCAGGTTTGCCACTTTGGCCAATTGGAGGTAATTGTCGAAAAGTTCCCACACAATTTGTTGATCGTGCATCACGCCATCTTCGCGCGGGCCATGCTCGGGCGACCAACCGTCGGGGGCCATCAGCAGGCCATCGTGTGAAACTTTCAGCCGCGTCTGCCAAAACTGAGAGATTTCACGTAGCATGGGTAAAGCCTTCGTCATCAAAAAAACAGTGTCGTTCGTAAAGGCCCAATGTTCGTAATAATGCAAGGCGTACCAAGCACTGGCCGGGATGTTCCACTCCCAACCGTTGCCGCCAAAAACACTTTGGCTGGTGCGGCAAGTCCAGCCGAGCTGCTCATCACCAAAGGTGCGCCGTGTCGCCCGGCGGCAAGGTTCAGCAGCAGCTCCAATAAAGTCGAAAAGCGGCAGATGGCATTCCGAAAGCTGGGTTACCTCGGCAGGCCAATAGTTCATTTGCAGGTTGATGTTGCTGTGGTAGTCGCTGGCCCAGGGCGGTGTATTGCTGTGGTTCCACAGGCCTTGAAGATTGGCCGGCAACCCTCCAGGCCGCGAGCTGCTGATGAGCAAATATCGTCCGTAATGAAAGAGTAACCGTTCCAATCCTACATCGCTTTTTCCAGAACGATATGCATCAAGACGCTGAGGCAGAGGTAGAGTGGTAACATCCATTCCGGGTAAATTGAGGGTTACGCGCTTTGTCAAACCACAAAAATCATTGATATGCCGCTCTTTCAATTTTTGAAATCCCAAACGTTCTGCCAAATCAATATCGTCATGCAGTTTTTCTTTCGACCAGTTACTCCTCCAGTCACGGTTGAAATCGGCAAGATAATTGGTCTGTGCTGCCAATAAAAGGGTAAGGGTGTCGCACTCCACAAAACGAATCTGACCGCCTTCGGCCCGGCATTCTCCTCCGCGGTGAAGGATTTTGCACAAAGCACCATATCGCAGACCATTGGCTAAGCTGTCGTCAAAACCAAGCATGAAGGTGTCGGCATAGGTGGTTGCTCCTTGAGCTGAGCTGAGCATTATGGTTCCCGAGAGGCTGCCTCGCTTCGACCCAAAATAGCGAAAAACCATCACTTGATCCGGGTAGCTCGCAAAGGCTTCTGAATGATAAACAATGTCGTTCAGCCTGAAGGCTGACTGGTGAAGGCCGTTCAGAATATCGAGTTGTCGCTGATAGTCTTGTGTAAGTTCGTTGTGGTCGAAAAGCAGGCGGATTTCGCCAAAATTGCGATATGATCCGAACCCATGATCGCCGGTTTCGTGCTCTCCATCCCAGTTGTTGTCGCCCGACCAAAGGCTATGTTCATTGAACTGAATCACTTCCAGGTTTGTTCCACCCATCATCATCGCACCGAGCCGTCCGTTCCCAATGGGCAGGCCTTCGCTTTCCCATGAGGTTGCCGGTCGGTCGAACAAAAGAATCAGGTCGTTGGAAGGCTGTCCGCTGACCCTAAAAACGGTCAAAAAAAGTGATGCTATAACAGATAAACACCAGATATAACAGCTATTTCTTTGCAAGT
>JBDHYV010000125.1:0-7566 GCA_039811545.1 Bacteroidales bacterium
CATGCGCTCCATGGCCGAAAAGAAATTCGATACCATGATCGAATACGACCCTAATGGACTCATCCTGCTGAGCAAGGAACTCAAGATTTTACACATGAATCCGGCCTTTAAAAACATGTTTAACTGTTCTGATTTGCTTTTAGGCCGAAACATAAGCTATCTCATTGACCCTGATCCATTTGAAAAATTGGCAGCAGGAACTGAATCCGTCGTCCGACAAACAATTCAGTATAAGTCGTATAACCTCATCTGCCATTTGGTGGCTTATGCGCTGCCCGATGAAGACCAATATGCCGGTATTTTTATTGATGTTACTGTTAGTCAGTCGAGCAAATTCCAACTTGATGAGATCAAGACCGAGACGGTGCTGAAGGCTCAGGAACTCATTGATCACCAGATCAAAATGGCCCAGGATTTGGCAAAGTTTCTTGGCGAACATACTGCCAAGGGCGAAGTGTTGATGAAGACATTGATTGACTCCATCAAAAAATAGCCATGTATATCCACACCGATCTTTTTGCTGTTCAGACGCCGAAAAGGCCCGGAACTCCCTGTGGAGATGCTTATGCTGTGTTTCGCGATGAAGCTGCTACCACCATCCTTTTGGCCGATGGGCTTGGCTCGGGCATCAAGGCACATATCGCTGCCAATATGTGTATTTCGCGTTTGGAAGGGCTCATTCGGATGGGACTTTCCGTGCGTGAGGCTTTTGCTATGGTAGCAAAAACCATGAACGATGTTTGGGGAAAAGGCGACCCTTTTGCCGTGTTCACCATTGCCAAAATATTGAACAACGGCAATACAACCGTGTTGAGCTACGAAATGCCCGCGCCACTTATTGTCAACAAAACCTATTGCCAACCTTTGATTAACAGGGTTTACACCCTCGAAAAGGCCATCATTCACGAAGCCGAAACCTCCATTGGCCGTGGTGATGGGTTGTTGCTGATGTCTGACGGCATTACTCAGGCAGGCATCGGGAAAATTTTCCCGTTGGGATGGGAAACCGATGGCGTGCGTAGTTTCATTCAGTCGCAACTTCCTGTCAAGCGTTTAGACGGTGAAATTCTTGCCCGCAAAGTGCATGATCAGGCACGCGAATATTGGCCGAAGGGCACCGGCGACGATTGTTCGGTGCTCATGGCCGTCAACCGCCGAGGCGTGATTGTAAACCTGCTCACCGGTACGCCTTTAGAAAAATCGTCCGACGAAGAATGGGTTACCAGCTTCGTTGAAACCGAAGGAATTCATTTGGTTTCGGGCGGTTCTACTGCCATGATGGCAGCCAGAGTGCTAAAAAAACGAATCGAAGTGGCCGAAACCAACGACCCTATCACCCCTCCAGCCTATCAACTGGATGGTTTTGAGCTGGTAACAGAAGGTTTGGTTACCCTAAATCAGGTGTATCATCTGCTTGATGAAGATCCGTCGGATTATCCTGCCGATTCGGTGGCCGCAACCATGGCCGGGCATCTTAGAATGGCCGACCGTATCAACGTGTGGCTTGGACAGGCCAAAAACCTCAACAGCGGAAGTATCGAGTTCAGACAACAGGGTTTGCTCAGCCGATGGAAAATTGCCGAACGTATTGTCAGCCGCCTCGAAGAACAAGGCAAACTTGTGGTTGTGGCCGCAAAATGAGGAATTCATTGGCTGCGTAAGTCAAGTCGGCCAGCCTGATATTTTTTGCTTCCCAACCCCAAAGTTTTAAGAATTGAAAGAAAAAAAGCCTTCTCACGAATCCGGGAGAAGGCTTTTGAAGTTTGTTTAAGTTTGATTATTTTTCAACAATGAAATCAATCTTGGCTTTGTTTCCTTTTGTATAGAGGTCAACGATTTTGGCATAACCATGTTTTCCGGCTTCGGTTTTGAAGTAAACAACGTTGCCGGCGGCTAAGTTGTTCACTTTGGTTGTAGCGTTTGCAGCCACAAATTCGGGAAACTGGTAGATGGTGCCAATGGCATCAAATTCGGCGGCTGTCATGGTGGTGAGGATGAAACGGGTTTTGTTCTTTTTAGTCCAGTTCACCAAGTTGTAATCGTTAATGCTGTTGGCATCAGCGTCATCGGGAGCTGCCAGGGTGTTTGCGTTGGTTGCGCCTTTAAAGAAGATAATGTCAACCAATGCCTGATTCTGGAAAGCCTGTGCAATGGTGTAAACAGTTTCGTTTGTGGTTCCGTAGAAGCTGCCGATGGCATCGTTGTATGAGCCAAATTCGACATTGGTCTTTTTCTTCACCTCAACACCGGCCTGTTTAACTGTAACTTTGAAACTAACTTCTGCATATTCACCTTTGTCATCAGTGATTTTAGCTTTCAGGATGCCTTCGCCGATGCCAGTGAGGGTAATTTGAAAATCTTTGGAATAATTGGTTTCCTGTGCTTTTTCAATCTGCTCGTCAATCAAAGTGGTGGGAACGTTGTTGCTGGTGAAAACAATGCTAAAGCTTTTGAGTTTTGCGCTGGTTTCAACGTTTGCAGCAGCGATGATGCCAACGGCGAAACTTTCTCCTTCGTTGATGGTTACATCTGAAGAGGTGTAGTTTCCACCTCCTTTGAAATTGATGGTCGGTTTTGGATCAAGGATAACGTCATCTTTCTGGCAGGATGTCATTGTGGCAGCCATTCCCAGGACGGCTAAAAAGAGGATAAGCAGGTTTTTTTTCATGGAAAAAATGAATTTGATGAATGAATAAAGAATTATTTGAATTTGGTTTCTGTCGAAGGATTAATCTCTTCGTCCCATATAGATTGCAAGGTAGTACAATAAGGTTGCAAGCGACGAGAGTGCTGCCACAACATAGGTGTAGGCTGCCCAACGGAGTGCTTCCTGTGCTTTGGGTTGGGTGGAAGGTGAGGTGATTCCGCTGTTTGCAAGCCAGACAAGAGCCCGGCGGCTGGCATCAATCTCCACCGGAAGGGTGATGAAGCTGAAGAGTGTAGTAACAGCAAACATCAAAATGCCAATTAAAAGCAACTGAGGGAAGGTGTTGATCAGCAGGATGCCTGCCAAAAGAATCCATTGAACCCATTTGCTCGAAAAACTGACAATGGGAACAAGCTGGCTGCGCATCGTAAGCCAATGATAGGCAGTGGCATGTTGAACAGCGTGACCGCATTCGTGGGCTGCCACTGCAGCAGCAGCAACACTGTTGCTGTGATAAACATCAGGGCTCAGATTCACCGTCTTGGTCACAGGATTGTAATGATCGGTCAACTCACCTTCAACGGATTGAATCTTCACGTCAAATATTCCGTTGTCGTTCAGCATCTTTTGTGCAACGTCGCGGCCGCTCATGCCATAATTAACCGGCACTTTGCTAAACTCCCTGAACTTGCTCTTCAGTTGGTGTCCAACGAGCCAGCTCAGAAGCATGAATATCCCAAAAATTATCCAAATCATCATATTTATGAATTTTGAAATTGATGCCGCAAATTTATTGCCATATTTTTGTATTTCACAAATCTTAACATTTTTTGACAGACGAGGCAAGCGACAAGCGATGGTTTTTTGGCTGCCTCTTATGAAAAAACAGGCAACGCTCTATGGAGGCGTATATTTGAGCAGCAGGTTTTTTGACTATTTTTGCCACACAATTTTACGATTATGACAAAAAACAACTCTTTATTAAAAGTTTTAAAGGAATATACCATCATCACTTTTGGTCTGTTTGTGATGGCGTTGGGCTGGACAGCTTTTCTGATTCCTAACAAGATTCTGGGCGGTGGAGTAAGCGGTATTGCCACAGTAATCTTCTGGGGAACTGGCCTTCCGGTTGGTGTTTCGGTATTTGTTATCAATGCAGTGCTTATTCTTTTCGCCTTGAGAATATTGGGTAGGGGATTCGGCATGAAAACGATTTATTCCATTTTTGTCCTTTCAGGTTTTTTTGCCCTGCTCCAGTATTATATCCGCGAACCTTTTGTTACCGACCGCTTCATGGCTTCGGTAGTAGGAGCGGTGATGTCGGGCAGCAGCATGGGCTTGATCTTCACCCAAGGTGGCAGTACAGGTGGAACTGACATTATTGCCATGATCGTCAACAAGTACCGGAATATCAGTCCGGGAAAAATAATCCTATTTTTAGACGTTTTCATCATCTCAAGCTCCTATCTTTTGCCGGATATCCACATCGAAACATTAGTTTATGGTTTCGTGGTGATGGCAGTGGTGAGCTATGTGATTGATTTGATTATCACCGGCAACAAACAATCGGTTCAGTTATTCATTTTCTCAAAAAAGGCTTTGACTATTGCCGATCGTATTGGAAATGAAACCGGTCGTGGGGTTACATTTATTAAAGGTGTGGGTTGGTACACCAAATCGGAGAATGATATTCTGATGATTATCGTCAAACGGATGGAATATCAGGAGGTTTTTCGAATTGTGAAGCAGGAAGATCCGGATGCTTTTGTTTCGCTGTCCTCGGTGATGGGAGTCTTTGGCAAAGGCTTCGACACGATGCGCTAACCAACAGTTTCTCAAGGTTGTTTAGTTTCTTTTCTGCACCGGAGCCAATTGCGAAAATACCACTCCGGTGAGCATAAGTGAAGCTCCAAGCAGTTGTTTGAGCGTCATATTTTCGTGCAGGAGGAGATATCCGCCGGCAAGGGCAAACACGGCCTCAAGGCTCAGGATGAGTGCAGCATGATTGGCAGCAAGATGGCGTTGTCCGGCCACTTGAAAAGTGAAGCCCAGGCCAGCCGAGAAAATACCCGTGTATAGAAGGGGAAGCCAGGCTGCCGACAGTTGCCCGACTGAGGGCAGCTCGAATATCATTCCCGGAACAAGACTCAGGAGGCCTGCAACAGAAAATTGCAGAAATGCCAGATGTCGGTAATCGTGCCGGGGGGCCACCTGATCGAGAATAATCAGATGAAAGGCCCAGAAAACAGCACTTATGAGTACTAAAAGATCGCCGGCCTGAAGATTGAGCCCGTTGCTGCCCGAGAGTAAATAAAGTCCGGGGATTGCCACCAACGCGCCTGCCCATGTTTTCCAACTGTAACGCAGCCTGCGGAACAGTCCGATGACGGGCACAAAAAAGATGTAAAGACTGGTGATAAATCCGGCATTTCCGGCAGTAGTATATTTGATGCCGATTTGTTGAAAGCTTGAAGCAATAAACAAGGCAATGCCTGCCATGAGTCCATGAATCAGTAGGGTTTTAGAAGAAAAAGACTCCTTCAGGCTTCGCCCCTGACGCAATATTAGGTAGATTAAAACCGTTGCTGCTCCCAGAACAAAACGTATCCCATTGAAAATCAAGGGGCCAAGATGGTTCATCCCATCGCGCTGTGCCACAAAGGCAAAACCCCAAATGGCTGCTGCCGAGAGCAGCAGCAAGTTTCCTTTTGAACGATTTGTCATGGAGGATGTTAAACTTTCACACTATTATGGTTGCGCAGACGGTTCACCAAGAGTGCAAAGGCAAGCACGACAAGATAACAGGGAATAGCAATCCAATAAGCAGACTGTGTAGAGCCTTTTCCGGCCAGAAAACCATACAGCAGTGGGATAACCGCTCCACCGGCGATGGCCATTATCAACATTGCGGAGGCGGTTTTGGTAAACCGGCCAATGCCCTGAAGAGCCAGTGGCCAGATGGCAGGCCAGATCAGGCTGTTAGATAAGCCAAGCAAAGCCACAAAAAGAACAGTATAGGGCAGTGTCAGACTGATGGCCTGAAACGTCATAAAATCAAGGAAAGGTAGAGTGAACTGGTGCTGTGCAGGAATCAAAATTGCCAGCAGAGAAAAGGCAATTCCAGCCAGTGAACAGATAATCAAGGCACCTTTTTGGCTTAAATATTTAGGAATCAACGCCACACCGATAAAGTAGCCCATTACCATAAAGACAAGCATGAGTGAGGTGAAGAATTTTGCCGACCCCATTGCCACACCGAGCGACTCGCCATAACGAATAATGGTGTCGCCGGCAATTACCTCCACTCCAACGTAAAAGAAAAGGGCTACGACACCAAAAATCAGATGAGGAAATGAGAAAACAGTTTTTCTGTCAGCCTTGGAATCTGCTGCAACCTCCTTGTCATCAGAGGCTTCAATTTCGGGAAGATGTGTAAAACGGATAAAGATAGCCAGTGCCGCCAGAAATCCAGCCATCAATAGATATGGGAAAATCAAACGGTGCGAAAGTTGATCGAGCAGTTGGGCATGAAGCGTTGGGTCGGCAGTTGCTGCAAGTTTTTCGTTCAGCTCTTCTGCGTTTTTCAATACTACCGAAGCTAAAATAACGGGCGCCAGAACACCGGCAAATTTATTGGCAATCCCCATGATGCTGATGCGTTTGGCAGCACTTTCGATAGGACCGAGAATAGTAACATAAGGATTTACAGCGGTTTGAAGCAAAGCAAGCCCTGTGCCGATGGTGAACAGTCCAAGCAAAAAGATCACGTACGAGCGGTCGAGCGCTGCCGGAATAAAAATGAGTGCACCCACCATCATCGCCAAAAGCCCGAACACCATGCCATTGCGAAATCCGATCTTCTGCAAAATCCATGACGAAGGAAGCGCCATCACAAAATATGAGATGTAAAACGCAAAAGTGACAAAATATGACATGAAATCGTTGAGCTGACAAGCTGTCTTCAGAATGGGAATAAGTGCACCGTTGATCCAGGTGACAAAACCAAAAACAAAATAAAGAACTCCGATAACTAACAAGGGAACAAGATTGTTTTTGGACGCTGCAGTAGGGTGCGATTTCATGGTTTTTAGATTTTAATTCGCAAAGATAGAGCTTTTTTACACCGTTTTAACAAGAAAAAATGATGCTTTGATTGCACAATAAACCTACACACTTTGGGAGGGCACGACTTTGACACAATCGCCAAAACTGTGTGAAACCATCTGCGGTTATTGTTCTTTTCCATTGGATCATCGTTTTTATCTAAATTTGTCAGTAATCGAATGAATTTAATATTGAAATATTGTGAAAGAAACCCGCTTCTTTTTGTTGATTTTGCTGCTATTTGCACAACAACTAATTTATACACAGGAAGTTAAGATTAAGGTTATTGAAACGTCTGATGTTCACGGTGCACTTTTTCCTTTCAATTTTGTAGCCGACAGGCCGACAAACGGTTCTTTGGCCCAGGTGCTCACCTATGTGAACCAACAGCGGGCCGACACCAGCCAATCCGTTGTTTTATTGGATAATGGCGATTTGCTTCAGGGAACTCCTGCTGCTTATTACTACAATTATTTGAAGACCGACACCATCCATCTTTTTGCCGATGCCATGAACCGACTTGGCTATGATGCGGCTACCGTTGGAAATCACGACATTGAAACCGGTCATGCGGTTTATGACAAGTTCCGAAACGAGCTCAACTTTCCGTGGCTTGCAGCCAATGCTCTGCGCAAAGGCACCGATGAGCCGTATTTTGCGCCTTACCATATTATGAAAAGAGAAGGAGTTACCATTGCTGTCCTTGGATTGGTTACACCGCTCATTCCCGAATGGCTACCCGAAAAGCTCTACTCAGGAATGGAATTTGACGATATGGTTGATGCCGCAAAGAGATGGGTGCAAATCATCCGCGA
>JBDHYV010000126.1:0-7527 GCA_039811545.1 Bacteroidales bacterium
CCGATGGAGCAGGAATGAAATTTGGCGCTCGTCTGCTTGAGATTAACGAACAGTCGGCCCGTCAGGTTTTAGATACCGTCTCGGTTAGTTGGGCTGAGCTTATTCCTGCAACTGCCGAAGGTAAATTGTTGAATCAGTGTCGTTTTATTGGAAGAGCTCCGATAGGGAACCTCCTGAAAGTTAAATTCCTCAACCGTAACCAAACCAACTCTATCACCGCAACCCTGACAGCCGTTGACGATCAATATGAAACCTATCATCAAACTAATATGTGGGTGGTCGAACCCGGGCCTGAAGTTAGCTCTGCCTTCATCCCCGATACTCCTTTTGGTTATATCAAACTTACCACTGAAAGTTCGGGAGCCGATTCCACCATCACAAAAAAAATCTATACCGATTTTCGCGATGCACTCCAGCAATTTAAAGAACATGATGTCAAAGGATTGATCCTCGATATGCGAATCAATTCGGGAGGGCTCGATGCGCTTTCGGCAGCGCTGGCTGGCTTCTTTTATACTGAACCTGTTCTCTATGAAAATTTGAGCTATTATGATCCGGAGCTGGGATCGCTTGAAATTTTTCCCATTCCCATTCCAACTTTTGACCCTGAAACGCTGAAACCACGCTATAACCCTGATTACCCTGACGGAGCATTGTTTATCGAGCCTCAGCTTTTGAATTTTTCGCAACCTGTGATGGTGATGGTTAGTCCACGTGGAGTCAGCTCCGGCGAAGGATTGCCAATGGCATTGCAAAAGCTACCCCAGTGCAAAGTGGTTGGTTTTCACGGCACTCACGGATCATTTGCTTTAGTGGGTACTTTATATAATATCATTTCACCTCCCGACAGTCTGTGTATTCTATATCCATTCGGATGCAGTCTGGATAAAAATTTTCAGATTCAGCTTGATAGTGATGCTGATTTTTTTGGTGGCGTAATGCCGGATTATCGGGTGCCAATCAATGATACGGTTCTCGATCAGTTGTATCTTCAGCACCAAGATGTGGAGTTGAAATATGCGATTAAAATCCTAAATTCAATTCTTGGGAATGTTTCTGAGATGAGCCCCGGGAATACCGGTCTACAGTTGGAAATTGCTCTTCCGGCTTCATCCGACAAAGTTTTAGCATTGCGCTACACCCTTTGGACAACCGCCGATATTCGTCTCGAAATTTTCGATCTGAATGGCCGGAAAATAAGAAGCATCATCAATGGCCGAAACACTGCCGGAACACATATCGTTTATTTTGACTCTTCGGGCCTGGATTCCGGCATATATTTATTTACGCTGACAGACGGAAAATCAATTGTCAGCAAAAAATGGGTATATCAGCGATGAATTTCATCAGAGCTGATCATCGGCCAGCCATTCGGCATAGGAAGTGCCCGTTTCGCGAAGCAACAGACTCACGAGTTCAATGCCGGCAGGAAGGCGCGACCGAATACGGGCAGCAAAATCAGTTACCATCAATTCGCTGGTGGGCTGATAGTGGAGCAGGATAATCTTTTCGAAATTCTGATCGAGTAAACGGATAGCCTGTTGATCCATATCCTGGTTCAACACCAATGCATGATCGAAAATGTCAATAATTTCAGAACGAACGATTCGTTTTAAGTCGCCAAAATCCATCACCATGCCCTGTTTTGGATGATCTTTCCCGACAATTGGCTCGCCCTTTACCGTCACTTTCAGCTCGTAGGAATGTCCGTGAATATTGCGGCAAGGACCATCATAGCCCATCAGGGCATGTGCCATCTCGAAACGAAATTCTTTGGTTATTCGGATTACGGCCATAAATCCTTCTATTTGATGATAAGCTTTCTTGTTGCCGGCGATTTTCCTGCAGCGCTGAGGGTGACAAGATAACAGCCTGGTTTAATGTTTGTTAGCGGTATATTCATTATGGTGTTTCCGCCCTGGGAAAAGCTGACAGCCAAAGAACGACCGCTCAGGTCGGTCAGCGATACCTGCCAATCGGCTTCATCGAACGGATAAAAAGAAATGGACACCGATTCGGATGCCGGATTGGGCCAGAGCTGGAACATGGCTGCCACACTTTCGTCGAGCTTAGCCGTTGGATCCCAGATGAGAGCGGCAAAATCAGGATGGTCAACGAATGGATTACGGTTGTTCTGCAACTGAAATACGGTGTTGTTTCGGACAATTTCCTTATTGCTCACCGGGTCTTGTTCATGCCATTGCAGCAACAGAGCCCGAGCCCATGGCAGGAGGTCGGCACCCGCCGTCATCGCACTTCCGGGCCAACCGGCGTCTTCGCCTGCATAACGCACTGACATGTACATTAGCCCTCGGGCCAAATCACCCTTGTACTCGTCAATGGGTTCAAAAGCCGTTCCGGAATATCCTTGAGTGAGACTGCTGCCAAGACGCGAGCCGTTGGTAGAAGTCCAGCTTGTTTGGCCAACCTTTGCATAAGGGAAATTCCCTCTTTTGTTGTTCACATATCCATCCACCGGATAAAGGTGAAAAAGGTCGGTGTACATCGGGTGCTGACTGCCAAACCAACTGGCAGGCCAAGAGTGTTCACGGTTATAGCAATCGCCTTCGTGGCTGTAATTGCCACACTGGTCGGTAACGAAGGTGTATTCATAAGCGGGTGTGCCGCCCGGAACATCAGAATACATATCCCAAACCTTTTCGTTTGGCTTTTTATCGGTCAATATGAAATCCTGCCAGAGCTGAGCGTAAGTACGTGGCTGATGGTTTTTGATGATGTTGTGAAGAACAGCTTTCAGGTTCTCACCTGTGAGGTTTTCCGTTCCATTATAATAACCCTGCGGTGGTTGTGCAACAGCCTGCACCACGAAGCTTGAAAAAGCGATGCAGAGCGACAGTAAAAGTGTTGTACTGCGCATCAGAACCATTGGTTTGTGATTAAATAAATCAAGGCTACGGAAAAAATTACCACTGCCGACAAAACTTGTAATAGACTCGACAATAGGATGTTGGTGCGCGAAATATTCATGCTGATTCCGGCGATAGACCACGCAAAACCAGCGGCCACTAAAACCACCGGCATCTGTCCATCGAAAGGCGAGAAATGTTCAGCCGTCATTCCAATAATAAAGGTGTTGATGCCGGCAGCCACTGCCATCATCAGGAATTTGACATAGTTGTCGAACGAAAAAAGCCGTTCGCCACGACGGATTCGACCAGCCTCCATCAACATTCGGATACTGACGGCTGTCAGAACACCAAAAACAACCCATTTGTAGCGTATCACAAAAAGATGCATAAAGGTTTCGCCTAAGAGTGCCCCAAGATGGTACATCACACCCTGAATGAGACCAAAAACAATTGCAAGCAACACATTGGTAAGGTGGGGATTGCGGTGATCGCGATTAAGCCCCAGAGCCAGCGGAAAAGTGTTGTAGGCCACCGAAACGATAAACAAAATGAGAAGCGCTTCCTGCACGATAAATGTATTTTCAGTGTACAAAAGTAAAACTATTTCACGGATGCTAAATCCATGAATGTGATGTACTGTCATATAGTGCTTCATCGATCAGGAATAAATTTTGTTGTGCCTTTGCCGGCTTATAGATCCTAAAAAAATTGGGATAACCCGCTCTGAAAAGAATAACAGAATGAATCTCCTCTTGAAAATTTACACCGGAAAATCGTTTTGAACCTCTTAATTTTTGATGCCCCGCTCCATTGCAATCCCATCCTGAATTGCATTTCAGACACGTATTTTATCACTTCAGGCAGTCCTTGATGGCGTGTCGGGGCATAAGGCGTTAAGTTTGCATTTTAGAAATCAAACGATTAATTCAAAACACGTATGACATTCATTAGAAATGCAATTGCAATAGGGTTGGCGGCTGCTTTTCTGGCCGGCTGCGGAGGCCAAAAGCCGGAAGCCGAAACCCTGATAAAAAAGGTAAAACTTGGCGAAGTGATGGCAGCCGATTCGGTTTATGAGGCAGCTTATCCGGGTTCAGTTTCGGCCACCGATGAGATCAATCTGGCTTTCAAAGTTGCCGGTCAGATAGCCGAAATAGCAGTCAGAGAAGGGGATTATGTAACTGCCGGTCAGTTGATTGCCCGCATTGATCCGCGTGATTATGAGATTCAGATGCAAGTAGCTCAGGCACAATACGATCAGGTGAAGGCCGAAGCTGGAAGGGTTACCGAACTATACAACAGGCAAAGTGTGGCCGGCAACGATTACGACAAAATGGTTTCGGGCGAGCGCATGGTAACAGCTCAGCTCAAACACGCCAAAGACCAGCTCAACGACACCCACCTCTACGCGCCAACATCCGGTTTCATCCAGAAAATCAATTTCAGTGTGAACGAGCTCATCAACCTTGGGATGCCTTTGGCCACCCTTATCAGCACCAATCAGTTGCAAGCTGGCGTTGATATTCCGGTAGCACTTTTCCTGATGCGCAACCAAATCATTTCCTACAAGGCCACACAGCCACATCTGCCCAATCAGGTGTTCGACCTCAAACCTTTGGGATTCCGCAAAAAAGCCAATCAGAACCAGCTTTATCGTCTTCAGCTCGCCTTTGGGCCTGAGGCCCGCACCCAATTGGCTGCCGGGATGGACATCCTGATACACATCAGCTATCTCAAAGAGAGCCACGAGGCAGGGCTTTGCGTTCCGGTCAATGCCCTCTATCACGAAGGCGGCAAAACCTTTGTGTGGGTTTATCAGCCGGAAAAAGGCCAGGTAATAAGGCACGAGGTGAAAACCGGCGCTCTGGCCGGTGAAGGAAAAATTCGCATCAGTGGCGAAATCCGGGCCGGCGAAAAAGTAGTGACGGCGGGCGTTGGCCAGCTCACCGACAACCAGAAAGTGGAGCCTGTCGGAACGGTTTCTGAAAGCAATGTAGGAGGCATGTTATGAAACACCTTGCCGATTCAATCCTCCATCGCAAGGCCCTGTTTTATTTCCTCTTTGTGGCCATGGCGGCAGCAGGCATACTGGCCTACCAACGTATTGGTAAGCTCGAAGACCCCGAATTGGTGGTGATGCAAAGCCAGATTGTAACGGTGTATCCGGGTGCCTCGGCTCACGAAGTGGAGATGCAGGTAACCAATGTGATTGAGGAACAACTCAACACCCTGGCCAATGTGGAAAGTATCCGTTCAAAATCAATGCCCAACCTTTCGGTGGTGTCGGTTTCCCTTGAACTCAGTGTGCCACAGGACGAAATTGAACAGCGCTGGGACTATCTTCGCCGGCGTATGACCGAGGTGCAGCCCAAACTCCCCGAAGGTGCTTTCGCACCAATGATCTTCGACGATTTCGGCGATGTGTATGGCATGTTTTATGCCATGACAGCCGAAGGGTTCAGTTATGATGAAATGAGCCGGATGGCGCACTACATCCAACGCGAGCTGCTTGCCGTAGATGGGGTGGCACGTGTTGAGATTTATGGCGAACAACAGCCCGTCACCGAAGTGGTTTTTACCCCTTCGGCAATGGCCGAAATGGGCATCTTCCCCTTGCAGTTGATGGCCACACTGCAAGGCCAGACCGCAACCGTTTATCCCGGCCCGATGCAAACCGGGCAACAACGTATCCCAATGGCCGTTGACGGACAGATTAAAAGCACTGAAGATGTTGCTAAAACACTGATAAAGAGCCTCGACGGAACAATCTTCAAACTATCCGATATTGCTTCCGTGCGCAGCACCTATGCCGAACCGTTGCGCAACACCCTTTCGGTGAACAATCAGAAAGCCATCGGTATTTCACTTTCTATGGAGTCGGGCGAAAACATCATCGAGGTGGGAAAAAGAGTTGAGAAACGCTTGGCCGAGCTCCGGCGCGACATTCCAGTAGGGTACAACTTCGAAAAGGTATTCTTTCAGCCCGATTTGGTGAAAAACTCCATTGACGGATTCATGCTCAACCTCATCGAATCGGTTGCTATAGTGATTTTGGTGCTGATGCTGACGATGGGGCTCAAAAGCGGTCTGATTATCGGGGCAGGGCTGATACTGACCGTGTTGGCTACTTTTCCTGTTTTGCTGGCTACCGACGGCACACTGCAACGCATTTCGCTTGGCGCGTTTATCGTGGCGATGGGGATGCTGGTTGACAATGCCATTGTGGTACTCGATGGTATTTTAGTGAACTTCAAAAAAGGAGTCAAAAAACCGGCAGCCCTGATCCAGCCGGTGAAAAAAACCGCCATTCCACTGTTGGGTGCCACATTCATCGCATTCATCGCCTTTGTACCGGTTTATCTGGCTAAAGATGCCGTTGGAAAATATGCCCGCGACCTTTTCGTCGTACTTTGTATCTCATTGCTAATCAGTTGGCTGCTTGCAATGGTTCAGGTTCCGTTGTTTGCAAATCGCTTCATCCGGCCAAAAGCCCTGAAAGAAGGAAAAGACTTGTTCAACAATGCCTTTTACCGTTTGCTGCGCAAAACCCTGCAAACCCTTTTACATTATAAAACAGCCACACTGATTGTTTCGGCATTGCTCCTTGCCTTGGCAGGCCTGAATTTCCAAAACATCAAACAAACCTTTTTCCCTGATTTTAATTACAACCAGGCTTATATTGAATATCGTCTACCGGCAGGAACAAGTCCGCAACAGGTGAACGATGATCTTCGCATCATTTCCGAACATCTTCTCTCGCTCCAAGAGGTGAAGATGGTGGTGTCGAGTCAGGGTCAGACACCCTCGCGTTATTGTTTAGTCAGGCCGATGGGCGAAGGAGGCGACCATTATGGCGAGCTGATTGTCAATTTCAAGGATTACGAAACCATGATCAGGATGCGGCCTGTGATTGCCGATTACTTGCACAGTCATTTCCCCGATTCGCGCAGCCGTATCCGCAAATACAACCTTTCCATCAAGTCGTCGCACACGGTGGAAGCCGAGTTTTCGGGGCCCGACCCGGCAGTGCTCAAACAGTTGAGCCTGCAAGCAAAAGAGATTTTCAGGAAGAATCCTTATGTGGATCAATATACGCTTGAGGACAATTGGGAACCCCTGGGCGAAGTGCTCACGGCCCGATATGCCGAGCAGGCTGCGAGGCGCGCCGGAGCATCACGTCAGGATGTGAGCTTAGCTTTGCTTACGGCCAGCGATGGATTACCCGTGGGAAGCTATCACAAAGACCAGTCGCGCGTGGATATTGTCCTTAAACTTCGCAATGCCGATGGTTCGCGCATCGAAAAGCCCGAAGGGATTCCTGTTTGGAATATGCTTCCCAATATTTCGGAAATCAACGAGCGTACAGTTCAGGAGCTGTTGATGGGCATCAAGACCTTTGAGAGTGTTGGCCGCGATATCGTGAGTCCGGTTCCGCTCAGCAGCCTCACCAACGGAATTGATCTGGATTGGGAAGAGCCGGTGGTTCATCGTGTCAATGGCCGCAGGGCGTTGCAGGTGCAGTGCGACCCCGTTGACGACATCAGCCCGGCCATAACCCTCGATTATAGCCGCAACGCCATCGAAGCCATTGAACTACCCGAAGGATATCGCCTGAAATGGGTTGGCGAACACGAGTTGCAAGCCGAAGCCCTTTACA
>JBDHYV010000127.1:0-7374 GCA_039811545.1 Bacteroidales bacterium
CACGCCGGTGCCGAGCTCCAGCTTGACGATCTCATCGCCGCTCATGCCGTCCAGCGCCATGATCAACGCACGCAGCATGGTGCAGGATATCAATCTCGCACTCGACCAGATTGAATCCGAAATCAATCGGGCTATCGCCGAAATTGGCAATTTTACCGGTGTGGATCGGGTGTATATCTTTGATTATGACTGGGAAGAAGACACCATGTCTAACACTTATGAATGGTGTAGCGAGTATGCCGAACCCGCCATAAACGAGCTTCAGCACCTACCCACCAGCCTTGTTCCAGAATGGGTTAAATCACACCAATCAGGCGAGATGACCCATGTGCCGAGCGTTGACGACCTACCCAAAGATGAGAACCTCTATCACATCCTCAAACCCCAGGGAATACGTTCGCTCATCACCATCCCCCTGATGGAAGGAGACAACTGCTTAGCCTATATCGGATTCGATACGGTGAGAAAAGAACATCAGTTTTTGGACAACGAGATTTCACTGTTGCGGATATTTTCAGAGCTCCTTACCAATCTTAAAATCAAACAACGCACCGAAGGAATATTGGTGCAAACAAAAGAAATCCTGCAAAAGCAAAACGACCAGCTCCTGAGCCTGAACAACCTGCTTCGCCGTCAAAACGAAGAGATTATCCAAAAAAACAGCGAGCTCGACATACAGCGCGAAAGAGCCCAAGCCAGCGACAATCTGAAAACTGCCTTCCTGAACAATGTGAGCCACGAACTCCGAACACCACTCAACGGCATTGTAGGTTTTGCCCAGTTTCTGGCCGACGACAACCTTTCGGCTGAAGACAAGATGGAATTTGTGTCGGCCATGAACATCAGTGTGTCGCGCCTCACCGACACGGTGAACGACATCATGGACATGTCGCTCCTCATGTCGGGCAATATGATCGTACACAACGAAATTGTGGACTTACAGAAAATTGCTGCCGAACTGATTCGTAAATTCGACTCCGAAGCCAACGCCAAAAACCTTAAACTCGAATTTATTGAGAAAGTCATGCCCGATGCAGCTCCGTTCTATTCCGATTATGGCTTGCTTAAAAAAATATTCAACGAGCTGATTGACAATGCTATAAAATACACAAAGAAAGGATTTGTGAAGTTTGGCTACGAGCTCATTGGCTACGAGCTACGTCTTTTTGTGGAGGACAGCGGCATCGGGATTTCCAACGAGGCCAAACTCAAAGTGTTTGAGCCTTTCATGCAGGAAGACAACTCAAGCACCCGCAAATACGAAGGCAGCGGATTAGGTTTGGCCATCGTAAGCGGCATCAGCCAGTTACTCAACGGGCAGATTAACCTCGAAAGCACTTATCCCCACGGCACTCTTTTCTCTATTAACATACCCTCTATGCTCCAATCACAACAAGAAATCAATCCTGCCATGCTTGCAGAAGAAGCTCCCGGTCCAGCCATTCTTATTGCTGAAGACGAAGTGCTCAACGTACTTTATCTCAAACGAATCCTGAAAAGCTCAGGGTTCACACTGGTTTATGCCCAAAACGGTGAGGAAGCTGTGCGGATAGTCAATGAAGACGCCAACATCAAAATGGTTCTCATGGATATTAAAATGCCGGTCATGGACGGGCTCGAAGCCACGCGTCTTATCCGCGCCAGCCACAGCAACCTTCCGATCATTGCCGTAACAGCCTGCGCCGCCAACGACGACCGCTATGCGTGCATTGCCGCCGGATGCAACGATTATATTTCAAAACCATTTACGGCCGATGACCTGAAACATCTAATCAAGAAACACTCGCAACTATCTGACAGTTAACTCATTTGCGGTTGCAAATTATTTCTTTCTCACCATTGTTGCCCAAATGAGCTGATGGCTGCCGCATTTTCTTTATCGGCAAAAAAGTGGGTTTAATGGAAACAACATCGGTTTTTTTTGTACCCTTGCACCTTTGGACTAAACTTTTTGCGAAATGACCTCACGCCCCGGCATCCTCTATCGTCTGCTGAAAAGCTATATTCCTTTGGGCTATCGGATGTATTACAATCGGTTTCGTGTTCACAATGTCGAACTTGTTCCGGAACAAGGGCCACTCATCTTTGCTATCAACCACCAAAATGCGTTTATGGATGCGCTTGCTGTGGCCATTGCCACAAAACGCAACCCTTGGTTTATTGCCCGTGCCGGTGTTTTCACGCATCCTGTGGCACGTTTTTGGCTTGGCCTGCTCCAGATGCTCCCCATCTACCGTTTTCGTGATGGGCTTACCCAAATGAAAAGAAACGATGAAGCCATGGCTGCTTTCAAGAAACTCTTAGGTCAAAACGAAGCTATCCTGATCTTTCCCGAGGGCAACCACAACCGCAACTGGAGCCTTCGCCCACTACAAAAAGGAATAGCCCGCATGGCTTTTGGCCTCGAAACGGAAAAAGACTGGACTGCTGGTCTGAAAATAATGCCCGTTGGATTGCAGTACGAGGAACATCTGCACAGCCATAGCGATTTATTGGTGAGCTTCGGGCAACCCATCGCCACGGCTGACTACCGCAGAATCTACGAGCAAAACCCGGCAATCGCCATCAACCGCCTGCTCAACGAGCTTTCCGTGCAGATGAAAAAACTAATCGTACACCTTGAACCCGGCGGCGATTATGAAATGATGGCGGCGAGGCTCAAACAGTGCCATAAACGTGAAAGCGACCTTGTGCAACGGCTGATCTCTGACCAAATGATCGTTTCCGATATGGAGGCCGACGTTTTACCGGCGGCAACAGCCAAAGCTAAAAACAGAACCTTGTATTGCCTGCTGCAATGGCCGTTGTTTGCTTTCCTCGTGCTGCCACATCTGCCGCTCTTAGTACTGTCAAAATTCATCGTTAAAAAGACGGTGAAGGACGACCACTGGACTTCCTCAATCACCTTTGGCACAATGATTTTGGTCGGGCCAATAATTTACCTCGCCGAAATATTGTTAATGGGCTGTTTGACGTCGGGATGGCTCTGGACGTTGATTTTTGCAGTATGGCTTTGGCCTAGCGGCAAACTGAGTTTAGTTTTTCGTAAACACTGCCTTCCAAGGCAATGAAATTGTTGTTCAATGAGTTGGATTATCCTTATCATCGCCGGATTTTTTGAAGTTGGTTTTGCCGCCTGTCTGAGCAAAGCCCGCGCAACCGCCTATCCCGAAGCCTATGTGTGGTTTCTCGGCTTTTTAGCTAGCCTTACGGTAAGTATGTATTTGCTTTACAAAGCCACCCATCATCTGCCAATGGGCACCGCCTACGCCGTTTGGACAGGCATTGGTGCCGTAGGAACAGCTATTGTCGGTATCCTCTTTTTCGATGAGCCGACCCATTTCTGGAGATTGTTTTTTATTTTCACCCTCATTGCCTCTATCATTGGCCTTAAAGTAGTATCAGGCTAATTTTCATATATATAGCATTTACGGTGTGGCACGGGAATTGCTGTTTTTATCCAATAAAACGCATTTGGCATGAAAACATTCCTTCTTTTTTTCGCCTTACTGGCTTTGGCCACTTCGTGCCAGAGCACGAAAAAAGCTACCACGGTTTCAGCTCCGGCCTCAACCCAAATCAACGAAGAAGCCGATAGCCTTCACCACGAAATTCTCATCCTTGATCCGGAATTCGAGCGCTGGTATCTCAGCCGTTTCTCGCCGGCTGCCGACCGTTCCAACGAGTTCTACCTTTCGATGAACCGTTTGGGAATTTCCAACTGGAATCATTATTATAGTAGCGGTCGGTATCAAAGGGCAATCAGCAGTTATATTGATTATCAGCCGTTTACTGATTATGGAATTGAAGTCAACCGCAAATTGTTTTGGTATTTCAGTTATATTGAAGAAAAATTCCGAGTTCCTTTGTTGAGGTAAACTGGAAAGGGTTATCGTTGATTTACAACGTATTCAGCCGGTTTGCATCGAGCTTCAAAAAAGTAAACAACATGATGGTAAAAGCCCAAAGGCTCGATCCTCCATAACTGATAAACGGCAGTGGGATGCCAATCACCGGTGCGAGACCGATGGTCATGGCGATATTGATGGTAAAATGAAAGAACAATATGGATACGACAGAGTATCCATACACCCGCGCAAAGATTGTCCGTTGCCGGTCGGCCATTCGAATCAGGCGCATAAAGAGTAGCACATAAAGCCCTATGACAACGGAGGTACCGACAAAACCCCACTCCTCGCCCACGGTACAAAAGATGAAATCGGTGCTCTGTTCGGGTACGAAGTTGAACTTGGTCTGTGTGCCTTGCAGGAACCCTTTTCCAAAAAAGCCACCCGAACCGATAGCAATCTTCGACTGATGGACATTGTATCCGGCACCCCGAAGGTCGTCATCGAGGCCTAACAACACATTGATTCGCGACTGCTGGTGTGCTTCGAGGATATTGTCGAACACAAAATCAACACTCAGCACAAAGAGTGCAGCAATGGCCAAAACACCTATCAACTGAGTGATATTCCGCAGGTTGCGCTTTCTGAAAAACATAAATAAAGCAAGAAGGATGGCCAGACCCAAGATCACATAAGTCGGGCCGAAATACAGTGTTAATACAAACAGTATAACAGCCACTAAAGCAAGAATTAAGGGCAGCCCCGACATTCCTTCGCGGTAAAGAACAAGAATGAAGGAGCCAAAAACCAGAGCCGAACCCGTGTCGTGTTGGAGCAGGATGAGAAATGCCGGCAGCAGGATAAGACCAAAACTGATCGCTTTGGTGCGTAGCTGACCGATATTCGTGTCGAGGCGGCTTAAAAAGAATGCCAAAGCCAAACCTGTGCTATACTTGGCAAATTCGGCAGGCTGGCCGCCTATCCCTCCCACCTGAAACCATGATTTGCTTCCCGACACCGTGGCACCAATGAGCAAAACCGCCACCAACAACATGATGGTAAGTGCATAGATGGCCATGGCAAAGGTTTCAAAAAAACGACTGTCGGTTAGCAGCACAAACAGCCCAAGAATCAATGACATACCAATCCAAAGCAATTGTTTGCCGTAACGTTGCGAGAGGTCGAATATGCTTTGATGGTCTTCGTTAAAAACAGCCGAGTAGATGCTCATCCACCCGATGAGCATCAGTGCAAGATAAAGAAGTAACACCCGTATTTCTAGATGTTTCCAGATGCTATTGCTTTCACTTTTTATCATGGCGAAGGGGTTGTTTCCAATAAAAACTTCTCCAGTTCTGGACGTTTGACCTCTCCGGTAATATAGAGTTCCATCATCAAACTGGCGATGGGTGCTGCCCATGTTGCGCCAAATCCGGCATTCTCCACCACAACGGCTATGGCGATGGTGGGTTTGTCGTAGGGGGCAAAAGCCATGAAAAGAGAGTGATCCTTGCCATGCGGATTCTCGGCAGTACCGGTTTTTCCGGCAGCCTGAAACTCTTTCACCTTATAGCGTCGGGCAGTGCCGCTTCCACCCTCAAACACGTCGAGCATGGCACTTTTCACTAAGCGGAAATAGCGACTTTCTATCCCCGTCTCGCGTTTTTGCGTAAAATGAGCCGGCAGCGTGTCGCCTTCTTCACCCAGCTTTCTGGCCAGATGTGGTGGGTAATAATATCCTTCGTTGCCCACAAGAGCAGCAAGGTTGGCCAACTGCAAAGGTGTCAGCAAGATTTCACCCTGACCAATGCTCAGCGATCGAACCGTCATAGCATTCCAGCGGCCGTTATAAACTTTGTCAAAATAATTGCCCGAGGGTATATTGCCTGCCACTTCAAAAGGAATATCGGTTTTGAAACGCTGACCAAGTCCAAAATCGAGCATCTTCTGGTACCACACATCGAAGGCTTTTTTCTGGCCATGCAGCGATGAGTTGCCTAAGATGCTGCGGAAAGTGTTCCAGAAAAAGGGGTTACACGAGTTTTCGATGGCTGCATGAACCGAAAGTGGCGTGACGTGACTGTGCGTACAACGAATGGGCGAGCTGTTTTTGCCCTGACAGGTAAAACGTGTATCCTCGGTAATGGAACCGGTTTGCAATGCCACCAAGGCATTGAACATTTTAAACGTTGATCCGGGTGGATAGGTTCCGCCAATAGCCCGGTTGATGAGAGGTTTTTTCTCGTTTTGAAGCAGCTCGTTGAAATTTTTGCCGCGAGCGCGTCCTACTAATAGATTGGGATCGTAATTAGGGCTGCTTACCAAAGCCAGAATCTCGCCCGTGGCAGGGTCAATGGCCACGATGCTGCCCGTTTTGTTGACCATTAGTTTTTCGCCATACTCCTGAAGGCGGGCATCTATGCCCAGATAAATATTTTTTCCGGTAACGGGCACGGTGTCGAAGGCACCATTCTGGAAGCTGCCCTTTTCGCGATTATGCACATCTACCATCATGATTTTCATACCCTTGCGCCCGCGCAAAGCTTTCTCGTAAAACTTCTCGAGCCCCGATTTTCCAATGTAATCGCCCATCTTATAGACGGGGTCGCGTTCCATCTCGGCACCGTTTACCTCGCCCACATCGCCCATCACATGCGCAGCAATGGGTCGAGGGTATTTGCGAAGGGTACGAGCCTGAAAGAAAAAACCGGGATAATGATACAGCTTTTCAATGATGAAACCGTAATCCTCCTTCGATATCTGCTCTAAAAAAACTGTCGGACGATAAAGCGAAAATTTTCGAGCCGAACGAAGACGGTTGCGAAAATCATCCAAGTCAATCTTCAGCAAACGACAAAAGGCTAAGGTGTCTTCTATTTTTGCCTGCCGTGGAATTACAAGGAGGTCGTAGGCCGCCTCGTTGTAAACTAAAAGCTCGCCGTTGCGGTCGAAAATGGTGCCACGAGCGGGATATTGTGTCACAAAACGCAGCACATTGTTCTGCGATGAAAGCTTGTACGACTGATTGATGACCTGGAGATAGAAAAGCCTTACCACAAACACTCCGGCAATAGCAAGAATGATAAGGGTAATAACCTGCCGCTGTGTGTTATATTTGTAATTCTCTATGGCCATATTAGTGCTGCAAAGTTACGGCTATCCCCGAAAGTGCGAAGCCAAAAGCTGCTTTTTCCTGAAATTGTCTGCCTGACATCGTTGAGGAGTAAAACAAAGTCAGGAATAAGACTTAAAAAACAATGAGACGGCTATTCTTTTTCACTAAATCCTGATAACGAACCATTTCTTTCTATTTTTGCATTAACAATAGATTATCTGTTTTCAAACCAAAAATCAAACACTATGAAATTGAGCTCAACATTTCGATATGCCACCTTACTGATACTGGCATCATTTTTCTTCATGCTCTCGTGCAGCCGTGTTCCTATCACCGGTCGGCGACAAATCAACCTCCTGCCATCGTCGCAGATGCTCAGCATGAGTTTTCAGCAATACAGCGAGTTTCTTA
>JBDHYV010000128.1:0-7359 GCA_039811545.1 Bacteroidales bacterium
AATAGTTCAGTTCGATCTATCTTCCAAGGAGCTTGAAGCCCTAAGGCTATTCCAAATAATTCTTCTGTTCTCATACTACAAAAATAAGCTACCCACTATAATCGGCCAAGAGCCTCAATTCCACTTACATTTTTAACAGAACATTTTGAATTGTCTGTCAGATTATCCTACCGAAAGCTCTATAAACCGCAATTTGAATGAGGTTTATAACTTCACAAACTTCGCCCGACAAGGCTCAATGCAGGGATAATTGATGATCATATACGAACCCGAAATTTGAAAAGTCAGTTTCATGGGTAGATTTTGACAAGCACTTGAGCTGATGGTTGAGTCGGATAGCGAATAAGTTCCTTCGGTTGGGAAACCCGTCAATGGCGACATATCACACAATGTGCCATTTGACTTAATCCTGCCATCGTCGAAAAACTCTATGATTTTATCGCTGGCAATCTCCTGAAAAGTTCCGCTTCCGTCACCCGGATCCGACAAAACAGCTTTCAATCCCCAACGACCCACAATTTCCGCCTTATTGGTCTTTTCTTCATTTTTAGAACAGGAGCAAATGATTGCAGATACTACAATTACAAAAAACAACTTTTTCATAATGAGATATTTTGAACCTCAAAGACGACAGGATAATTCCTCTTCGTTGCATGAACCAAAACAAGGAGCCGGCTTTTCATTCGGCGGATATTCAACCTTTTGATTCCTGGAGGGTGTTCGCTTTTTTCTTCTTATTTTTGCGGCCTGATAAAATAAAACTCAACATTTTCAGCACAATGACATCAACCCTTAGCCAAGAGCCTTTTAGCGAAGAAAAACGCTCATTGAATTTCATCGAAACCATCATCGAAGAAGATATTGCTAACCGGAAAAACGAAGCCCGTGTTCACACCCGTTTTCCTCCCGAGCCGAATGGTTATCTGCACATCGGGCACGCCAAATCTATATGTCTCAATTTTGGAATGGCCGAAAAATATCAAGGTAAGTGTAATCTGCGTTTCGACGATACCAACCCCGAGAAAGAAGACACCGAGTATGTAGATTCTATCATGGACGATGTGCGTTGGCTTGGTTTTCAATGGGATAAAGAACCTTATTACGCTTCAGATTATTTTGAGCAGCTTTTTGAGTGGGCTGTGCTTCTCATAAAAAAGGGGCTCGCCTATGTTGACGACCAATCGCAGGAAGTGATTAGCCAGCAACGCGGGACACCCACCCGGCCCGGCATCGAAAGTCCGTACCGCAACCGGAGGGCTGAAGAGAATCTCGACCTTTTCATGCGGATGAAGAATGGTGAATTTCCGAATGGCAGCCGTGTGCTCAGGGCCAAAATTGACATGAGTTCGCCCAATATGCATATGCGCGATCCGGTGATGTACAGGATTTTGCATGCCGAGCATCACCGCACAGGCAATGCCTGGAAAATATACCCAATGTACGACTACGCACACGGTCAGAGCGACTATTTAGAAGGCATCACCCACTCGCTTTGCACCCTTGAGTTTGAGGTACATCGCCCACTTTACGACTGGTTTCTTGATCAGATCATCGAAACAAGTTATAGACCTCGCCAGATTGAGTTTGCCCGTCTCAACCTGAGTTATACAGTGATGAGCAAACGTAAACTTCTCGAATTGGTTAAAAACGGCCATGTCAATGGCTGGGACGACCCCCGAATGCCCACTATTGCCGGGCTGCGCCGCCGCGGTTATACACCAGCTTCCATACGGGCTTTTGCCGACCGTATCGGGGTAGCCAAACGCGACAATGTGATTGATGTAGGGCTGCTTGAGTTTACCATTCGCGAAGACCTCAACAAAATCGCGCCACGTGTGATGGCCGTCCTTGACCCGCTTAAAGTGGTGATTACCAACTATCCGGTCGGCAAAATAGAAAATGTGGAACTCGAAAACAATCCCGAAAACCCGCAAAGCGGCAGCCGAAACATAGCTTTCGGACGAGAATTGTACATCGAGCGCGACGATTTTATGGTTGATCCGCCGAGCAAATATTTCAGGCTGGCGCCCGGAAAAGAAGTCAGGCTCAAAGGTGCTTATGTCGTCCGCTGCGAAAGTTTTGAAACAGATGCATCCGGCACGGTCCATACCGTTTTCTGCACTTACGATGAAGAAACAAAAAGTGGCACAGGACCAAAACAGCCCAAAGTGAAGGGAACTTTGCACTGGGTTGAAGCTTCGACTGCCATTGATGCCGAAATCCGACTCTACGACCGCCTGTTTATGGACGAAGACCCTGCCGGACACAAAGACCGCGACTCGCTCGAATTTCTCAACCCCGAATCGCTGAAAATCATTACTGGAAAATTAGAACCATCCTTGGCCGGAGTTGTTCCCAATGAAAAATTTCAGTTTCAACGAATTGGATATTTCTGCGTTGACAAAGACAGCAAACCCGGCACTTTGGTTTTCAACCGTACAGTGCCGCTCAAAGACAACTGGGCAAAACAAAGCGGCAAATAATTGCACTTTTCGGTCGTTAAAAAAAACTGTCCGAAAGTTCTTTGTCGTTTCACATCATTTTGTACCTTTGCACCCTCATTGCCCGATGGTGTAATTGGCAACACGTCTGACTCTGGATCAGAAGAGTTCAGGTTCGACCCCTGATCGGGCAACATGAAAATCGAGCGCTTATACTTTTGTAAGCGCTTTTTTCTTTCCCAAAATCTGCTTGACAGGATATTGAAAATGAATAATATAAACGCTCTCCCGGCCTTGTCTTTGTGGTTTTTCTCCTGATGAACCAATGATATTTTCGATAATCTGGTTTCAAATCATAGCAAAAAAAACTCTCGCAAAAGAAATCACACTAATTTTGGCGATGGCCAATCACGTTAAATGATTTGCCCTACCTGTCCACACTAACCAAGTCAATATGGAAAAACGCCTTTTCACCATCATTTTTCTGCTTCTTTCACTCAACATCTGGGCACAAAGTCGTTTCACACTTAGTGGTTACATTCGCGAGAAAGGCAGCCGCGAGCTTTTGCCAGGTGTCAATGTCTATCTTCCGCAGCAGAAAACGGGAACCACCACCAACAACTATGGGTTCTACTCGATCACCTTACCCCAAGGGCATTACGAGATTCAATATTCTTATGTTGGCTACACCAGCGAACTACGTCAGCTCGACTTGACATCCGATCGTGTGTTGGACATCGAACTTAGCTCGAGCATCACCCTGCGCGAGGTGTTGGTGACAGGCGAAAAGCTGGAGCGCATCAGCGAGACAGCACAGATGAGTACGATTTCTCTGCCGGTAACCCAGGTCAAAAGCATCCCGGCTTTATTAGGCGAAAAAGACGTGTTCAAAGCCCTGCAACTGATGCCGGGTGTACAGAAAGGCAGCGAGGGCAGCAGCGGCCTGTATGTACGCGGCGGCGGACCCGACCAGAATCTGATCATTCTCGACGATGCCACGGTTTACAATGCCTCCCACCTTTTCGGATTTTTTTCGGTCTTCAACGGCGATGCACTCAAAAGTGTTGAGTTGACAAAAGGAGGATTTCCGGCACGCTTTGGCGGGCGACTTTCATCGGTGGTTGAGATGACCATGAAAGACGGTAACAAGGAAAAACTTTCGGGCGAGGGCGGCATTGGCATCCTCTCATCGCGTCTCACCCTCGAAGGGCCGGTCATCAATAACAAATCATCGTTTTTAGTTTCCGGCCGCCGCACTTATATTGATGCCCTCATTGCACCTTTTCTGCCACAAGATGAAAAAGCCGGATATTTTTTTTACGACCTGAACGCCAAGATGAATTACGATTTCGGCCCAAAAAATCGGCTCTATGTCAGTGGCTATTTCGGTCGCGACAAGTTTCATCTAAAAAGCAATTATGGCCACGAGGGCTATGAACAAGCAGGACTTTACTGGCAAAACAAAACTGCCACCCTTCGCTGGAACCATCTTTTCAACAACAAGGTTTTTGGCAACACTTCACTCATCTTCAGCGAGTATAGCCTGAATATTTACTCAAAATACAAAAGCCCTTACGGCAATTATTCGCTCTCCTACAGTTCAGGCATCCGCGATATTGGTTTGAAACACGATCTGGAATATCATGTTTCGCCATCTTATTCGCTGAGGGCGGGTTTCATCGCTACACATCACTATTTCAAACCGAGTGCTTTTGTTGAAACAGACCAAAATACGCAGATAGATTTCAGCAGCAAGATCACCTATAAATCGCTTGAGTCAGGCTTATATGCCGAAAACCATTTCAACATCAACGGCAGAACACAAATCAATGCGGGTTTGCGGCTTTCAGGTTTTTTGGCCGGCAACAAGACTTATTTCGATCTTGAACCTCGGTTGTCGGGCAATTACGTGATTGGACAAGGATTCTCGGCCAAGGCATCCATTGCCTGGATGAACCAGTATATTCATCTTTTAAGTAATACCGGCATTGGACTTCCAACCGATTTGTGGGTTCCTTCGACCGACAGAGTTGCACCGCAAAACTCGTTTCAGGTGTCGGCCGGATTGACCAAAGAGCTTTACGAGCCGGGAGTACTTCTCACCCTGGAAGGTTATTATAAAAAAAGTCGCAACATCCTCGGCTACAAACCCGGAGCCAGTTTTTTGCTCATTGACGACCCTTCGGACGCACAAAATTTCACCTGGCAGGACAATGTTACCCCGGGCAAAGGCGAGTCTTACGGCTTGGAGATACTGATTCACAAAAAAGCCGGAAAAACCAACGGCTGGATCGGCTACACCCTGTCATGGACTCAATTGCAGTTTGACGAAATCAACTTCGGAAAAAAATTCTGGGCACGATATGATCGCCGGCACGACATCTCGGTAGTTATCATCCACGAACTCAGCGACAACATTAGCCTATCAGGTGCCTGGGTATATGGAACCGGCAACGCTGTTACCCTGCCCGTCGGGCAATTTTCAGCAATGCCTAACATTCCATTGAGCCATCCAAGCGACCCGCGCAACATTTATTGGTGGTATATTGTGGATGATTTAGGCTCGATGAACAGCTTCCGCATGAAGCCCTATCACCGGCTCGACTTAGCCATTCAAATCCACAAAAAGATGAAAAGACATGAACGAATCTGGGAGTTCGGCCTCTATAATGCCTACAACCGAAAAAATCCGTTTTTCTATTATATCGAAAACGATTACAATGGTAATAACATCCAAACCACCAAACTAAAACAGGTAGCCATCTTTCCTGTTGTGCCTTCGATCAGCTACTCTTTCAAATTCTGAGCCATGAAACCACAGATTATCAGGAAACTGTTTATCCTATTGATACCATTTTCGCTCCTTTCGTGCGACAGCATGATTTCGGATGTTGATGCTCCCACAACCGAACCAAAATTGGTTGTTCACAGCTATTTGCAGTCAAGCAGCGACAGCGTTGTAGTGTATGTAAACCAGAGCCAGCCACTTTTCAGCAACCGTCCCATTTTTAGCTATGAGCCTCTCGTTGTGATGGATGCAACCGTAAAAATCAGCGATGGGAACTATGTCAAACCGCTGGATTATGACATTTTCAGACGAAGATATTTTTCCACTGAGATGGAAATTGAAGCCGGCAAAACCTATTGGCTCACCGTGGAATCTGCTTTAGGCACTGTCCGGAGTCATTGCACACTTCCGGCGAAAGACCCGCCACAAATTGAAATCCTGTCGGTTGAAAGCAATCCGGGCGAGCCAAACGAGAAAAGAATCAATTTCAGGTTTCGCGACGGCATAGGCGAAGGCGATTTCTACCGCGTGACAGCCCGCTCATTCCAGCAATATGGCGAAAGACCCGAGGACGGTTACCTCGAGGACATCTGGATGCAGATGGGCGAAGAATTCATTGCCGATAAATTCAAGGACGGCGATTTTTACGTATTCAGAACTGATTGGATACAGACCGGTTTTTTCACTGATCGGGTTGTTGACATCTGCGTTTCGATCACAGATGAACCATATTTCAACTATCACCGCTCAGTTTTCAACTTCGACAGCGACAATCCATTTTCCGAGCCAAGTCCGGTTTATACCAACATCGAAAGCGGATTAGGTGTTTTTGCGGGCTACTCAAGCTCGGTAGTTCAAGTGAACTTAGGCAAGATGAACTAAAAAATCCGGCAGCTTGCCAAAAAAGAGCAAACTTGCAGGTGCTGCGGTTTCGCATTTTCGATGCATTATTTTACCTTTGCGGCTTTCGTCAAACGCAATGAAATATGGATTATGGCCTCAATCAGCAAATCGCAGGGTAATGGATTTCGTTCATTCACAAAAAACTACTGGACTGTCATCCTAATGGAGTTTTTCGAGCGAGGCTCGTATTATGGGGTTATGTCAGTGTTGTCGGTCTATTTAGTGATGAACACTTCGGATGGCGGACTGGGTTTCAGCAAAGAAAGCGTTGGGATTATCAAGAGTACCATCACCCCGCTGTTGTATTTGCTTCCTATTTTGAGCGGTGCCTTGGCCGACCGTTTCGGTTATCGCCGTATGCTCATGTTTGCCTTTTCCATTATGAGCGCAGGCTATTTCCTGACGAGCCTTTTCAGTTCATATTCTTTGGTTTTTATGAGCCTGCTGCTGATGGCCGTTGGCGCCGGTCTTTTCAAGCCCGTGATAGCCGGCACCATTTCGCGCGAAACCAACGAAAACAACAGCGGGCTGGGGTTCGGAATCTTCTACTGGAGCATCAACTTGGGCGCGTTCATTTTTCCGCTTATCCTCATCCCCTATCTCAAAGGTATTTCGTGGAGTTATATTTTTATCATGGCGTCCATCGGAACAGGATGGTTGCTTCTGCTCAACATTTTTGTTTACAAAGAACCCCGCCGCCCCGAAAATTCTAAAAGCCTGAAAGAAGTCTTAAATAGCATTGTGCTGGTATTGAAGGATTTCCGTTTTGTCTTGATGATTGCAATTTATTCCATGTTCTGGATATTGTATTTCCAGATGTTCGACACCGTGTTGTGGTATTTAACAGATTATGTGGACATGACGCCGGTAAACAGGGTAGTGAACGGCCTGCTCAGCACTTTTGGCTTTCAAGGTCAATGGAAGTTCGAGGCAGAGCATGTTACGGTGATCAATGCCGGAACCATCATCGCCCTGCAACTGATGATATCGAACATCGTCAAAAACAGGAAACCCCTTCCGACGATGATTTTTGGCATTGCCCTTGGCACAATTGGCATGGCTATCCTTTCACTTTCGATGCACGCCTGGGTTTTTGTAGCCGGATTGATCATTTTTTCGATTGGCGAAATGACCGCACATCCAAAATTTCTTTCTTATGTGGCTTTTATAGCACCAGCCGACAAAAAAGCACTCTATCAGGGCTATTCTTTCCTTTACGGAGTGATT
>JBDHYV010000129.1:0-7355 GCA_039811545.1 Bacteroidales bacterium
AGAAGAGTCAAAAATGGGCCTCAAAGCCAAGAGACTCCTTGCTGGTTGGTCGGATGAGTATATTTTAAAGGTACTTAATTTTTAATGCGTTGCCCCTGAGGGTTAGCTGTCTGCCATTTCCTACGAAGCAACACAATAATTTTTAAAACTTTAAACTGTATCCCTGCCTTTCCCCCACAAGTGAGGCTTCTTTCGAGTGGATGCACAGATTCCTCCCTGCCGTCCGAATGACAGTCAAGTAATAGTTAAAGGAGTAGTGGAGGTTGCGGATTCATTGGCGGTTGAGCGGTCGAAGCAGCAACTTCCTGTTTCACTAAAAACCTGTCATTTCGAGCTAAGCGAGAAAGCTGCCCAAACAAAAAAACTGTTTAATGTACTTTCCCTTGAGAAAACATTCGGGCTGCCGGATAAAATGTATTTTTGTGATCTTACCGATAACTTGTAAATCCTGACGTTATCCTTTTTTTTGAAAAGGACATACGTGGCTTTTACGATTTTTGTTTGGAAAATAACCTTAACAATCAGAACGATATGAGAAAAAGATATTTGGAATTTTTCCTGTTGCTCATTTTTATTTTCCTCGCCAACAGCCTGTACAGCCAAACAGCCGATACGGCCAACACTCCTTTCTGGGTGGAAATGATGATGGATGAAAATACCAATTTTTTTGAAACTCAGAAGGCCTTTGAAATGTATTGGAAAGATCGTCCTGTCAGCCGTGGCAGTGGTTTCAAGCCTTTTAAACGTTGGGAATACATGATGCAACAACGTGTGGATCGGGAGGGGAAAAGACCTGCTTCAGACCGCGAGCTCAAGGCATTTGACCAAATCATAACATCGGGGAAAGTACTCAGCCACCGGCAAAACCAATGGGTAGCTTCGGGTCCTTTCAACGTCCCTTCGGGTTACAACGGTTATCGGGGACTTGGAAGGCTGAATGCCATTGCTTTTGATCCGGTAAACCCTGAAAAATTGTATGTTGGCGCTCCTGCAGGTGGTTTGTGGATGACCGAAAATCACGGGCAGAGCTGGACGGTTCTCACCGATCATCTGCCCACGCTCGGCGTCTCGGCCATTTTGGTGGATCGTTCCAACGCGATGCACATTCTGATTGGAACCGGCGACCGCGATGCCGGTGATGCGCCGGGCTTGGGCGTTTGGCGAAGCCTCAACGGTGGAACAACATGGGAGCCGGCCAATAACGGAATGGGGAATGCCACCGTGGGCATGATGGCTCAGGATGCCATTGATCCGCTTGTGATGCTGGCTGCTACAAGTACCGGTATTTATCGTACGACAGATGCCGGAATCAATTGGGTGAAAGTGAAAACAGGAAATTTCAAAGACCTCGTTTTCCACCCGCTCGACCACGAAATTGTGTATGCAGCTTCGGGGGGCAATTTTTTCCGCTCCATAGACAATGGGTTGACATTCAATCAGATTTCAGCAGGATTGCCCGGCGGAAGCCGTGCCGTAATTGGCGTGTCCACCGCTGCTCCCGATATGGTTTATTTTCTCATTACTACTTCCGATGCCTTCAAAGGATTATATCGCTCCCTCAACAAAGGCGAAAGCTTCGAGATGCGATCAAATTCACCCAATATCATGTCGTGGGATTGCAACGGCGGCAGCGGCGGACAAGCTTGGTATGACCTTGACATTGCCGTTGACCCTTTGGATGCCAACATCATCTATGCCGGTGGCGTAAACTGCTTCAAATCAACCGACGGTGGTTTAACCTGGGCTATCCGAAGCCATTGGTATGGAGGTTGTGGAGTGCAGTCGGTTCATGCCGACCTTCATATTTTAGAATATTCGCCCCACAATACCCGCCTCTATGCCGGAAATGACGGCGGATTCTATTGGACCGAAGATGGCGGCGTCAACTGGACGGAGATTTCCAACGGGCTGGTTATCAGTCAGGCCTATAAAATTGGACAAAGTCGAACCAAGCGCAATTTCATTATCAACGGATATCAGGATAACGGCAGTTCCGTGATGAACGAAACCAACTGGAATGCCGTGAACGGCGGCGATGGTATGGAATGTGCCTACGACCCGATGGATCATCGTTACAGTTACTCAACTCTTTATTATGGTGCCATAGAACGGCATTTCAACAACAACAGCCAGGGACAAATTGCCGGAAAAGACGTGAACGGAATCACCGAAGACGGTGCCTGGGTAACCCCTTTCACCCTCGATTTTAACGATGGGAATGTCATGTTCGTAGGATATAAAAATGTGTGGAGAAGCTTGAATATAAAAGCATCCAATACCGCCAATGTACAATGGCAAAAAATTAGTGCCTTTGGCAATGCCAACCTCGACCAGCTTGTTCAGGCTAAAGCCAATACCCATATTTTGTATGCTTCAAGCGGCAATAAACTTTATTTTACCGACAATGCCAAAGACCCTACTGTGCAGTGGCAAATTCGCACTCCTAACTTGCCTGTGAACACCACCATCACGGCTATCGAAACCCATCCTGACAACCAAAATATTGTGGTTATCGCGCAGCAAACCCGAATATTCAAATCGGTGGACAAAGGGCTGAGCTGGACCGAGATCACTTCCAATCTTTCCGGTATTCAAATCAACAGTATTGCTTATTACAAGAACAGCAATGAAGGACTTTATCTCGGAACCGATATTGGCGTATTTTACCGCGATGCTTCAATGACCGACTGGATGTATTTCAATGAAGGAATGCCCGCCAGTGCAAAGGTTACCGAAATAGAAATTTTTTATGATGCCGATGGCCCTGGTGGCGATATGCTCAGGGCAGCCACCTATGGTCGCGGGCTTTGGAGTGCAACGCCTTATTTTAGCGCGCCTATAGCCGGTTTTACGGCTTCTGCCGATAGCCTTGTGGCCGGTTGCACAATTGATTTTCGCGATGTTTCAAGTGGTACTCCCTATACTTTTTCCTGGAGCTTCCCCGGAGGCATCCCGGCCTCATCGGCCGAGCAGAATCCTGCCGGAATCCGTTATTCAGTTCCGGGCGTTTATGATGTCAGCCTGACAGTAACAAATCCCTCCGGAACGGACACCTACACCTGCAATGGCTGCATCACCGTGGGCGAAGCGGCTGGGCCCAATATTCAATTTGAAGCTTCGAGTCTGGTGGGATGCCCGGGAATGATCGTGAAATTTACCGATGCCACCAGCCATTGCCCCGAAACCTGGATATGGGATATCAGCCCGGCTACAATTACTTTCATGCAGGGAACAACCGCTGCCTCGCAGCACCCTGTGGTGAAATTTAACGAGTTGGGCAGCTACGACGTGAGGCTCACCGCTTCCAACGTCAATGGAGCCGCCACTTTGCTCAAACAACAATGGATTCAGATCGGCGGGATGCCTTTGCCGTTTACAGAAAATTTTGAACAGCCAAACATCCTGTCACGTGGCTGGACAGTGACCAATCCCGATAATTCCAAGACCTGGGAATTGAAAACCCTTTCAAATGACAACACAGCAATATGGATGAATTTTATCGGCTACAGCAATTTCAATCAACGCGATTATTTGGAAAGCCCGCCCATGGATTTTAGCGGTTTCGATCAGATTCATCTGACTTTCGAATACGCTTATGCACAGCGTTATGCACAGATTGACAGCCTCATTGTAAGTGTTTCCGACGATTGCGGCCTGACCTGGAAAAAGATGTACGCCAATGGCCCCAACGGACAGGGAATATTTGAGACAGCTCCGCCAACCATCGCTTCGTTTGAACCCCTGTCGGAACAGGAATGGTGTGTAGCTAGCACTTACGGTCCCTCATGTCCGATCATCAATCTTTCGGAATTTAGCGGGAAAAAAGGGGTGAAGCTTCGTTTTGAAAGCTTTAACCAATTCGGAAACAACCTCTACATTGATAATATTGCCGTAACTGCCTTGACCGCAGTGGAAGATGTGCGGCCAAACACTACCCGTCTGATTCTTTATCCTAATCCGGCTCACCATTCTGTTTTTGTTCAGACGAGCGAAGAGAATGTTGGTAAAGTATTGCGTATAAGCGATGTGACAGGACGTTTCAGGCTCAGTGAACGCATCAGTGAGCCGAATTTTCAACTGCAGCTCAACGATTTACAGCAAGGGGTTTACACCGTTACCATTGACCAGTTGTCGGTAAGCAAAAAGCTGATTATTCAATAAGTATTTCTCGAATGATGAGTGATAACTTTTTGAAAAACAACTTTTTATAATTTTTTGAAATGTATTGATAATCTGTAAGATACGAATTAATTTCATGCTCCTTTTTCACTTATTTTTGCAAAAATCTAACTCCTGAACCATGAAACGTCATTTACTCATCTTTTTTCTACCGATGTTTTTTTCGGGTTTAGCGGCTTTTACGCAGAACCCTGCGGTTTTCAAAGGCCGTGCCGAAGCATTTTCTAAAACCAATATTCATCAGATGCAGGCTGTTGACAGCCTATATTCAGCCATGCCGGCCGAACGGATCAAAAAGCCAAACCCGATTATATATAAGTCTTTGACGACAGTTGACCTATCGCAGGTGACCGACCTCGAGCTGATTGAAACCTTGCCGCAATACCGTTTGCAGGCCGTATCACCGCTTCCTGATACCACCTTCAACGGTTTAGATGATACCGGAAACTCCATTCCACCCGATGTGAATGGCGCACCCGGCCCTGACCATATTGTGGTGACGCTCAATACCCAGGTGTGTGTGCAGGACAGGGTGGGGACACCGCTCAAGACCCTTTCGCTTGGGGCGTTTTGGAGTAGCCTTCCCGGTAGCGGCACTTTCGATCCGAAGATTCAATACGACTTTCACGAAAACCGCTGGGTGTTCGTAACCTGCGCCGGCAGCGAGCCCGGAAGCTCACGCATTTATCTTGGCATTTCGGCTGATAGCGACCCCTTGGGCGACTGGTATCTATATTCCTATATCGCCGACCCGGAAAACAAAGTCTGGTTCGATTACCCGAGTATGGGCTTCAACAACCGCTGGATTGTGGTGTCGGGCAATATGTTTGGCAATGGGAGTTACCGAACCGTTTATATCTTTGATAAGCAAGCTATGCTGAATGGCGAGCCGGAGCCATTTTTCACACGTATCGCCACCACTCAGGGCTTCACCATCGTACCGGCCATCACTTACGACGAGGATGAACAAGATATTTATTGTGTTGCCTCGGCCAACGGAAATCAAGGTGGGAATGGCTACATCACCCTTTTCAAAGTGCATGGCGAGTTACTAAATCCGCAGTTTAGCGTTGTCGGACAGATTGGAACCAACCAGACCTGGGCGGGCTACGTCAATGGAAGCGGCGATTTTTTGCCTCAGCTCGGCACAACAGAACTCATCAACGCTGTGGATCACAGGATGGAAAATGTGGTTTTCCGCAATGGAAAAATCTGGGCAGCTCATCATGTGTTTTTGCCGGCCAACAATCCAACACGTACTGCCGTTCAATGGTGGAACATCACCACCGATGGCACGATCCTGCAACGTGGCAGGGTTGACGACCCAACGGGTCAGATGTCATACGCTTTCACTACTATTGCAGTCAACCTTTTCGAAGATGTGATGATTGGTCATGGTATTTTTTCGGCACAACAATATGCTGCCGGTGGGTATTCTTTCCGCTCGGCAGGCGACCCGCCAAACACCCTAAGGCAGCCTTATCAATTCAAAGATGGTCTGGCACCTTATTACAAAACTTTTGGCAGCGGGCGCAACCGCTGGGGGGATTACACAGCTACGATGACCGATCCTGTAAATAGTATTGATTTCTGGACAATCCAGCAATATGCCGACTTGCCTTCGGGTGGCGACCGCTGGGGAACCTGGTGGGCTTATGTACGGATTCCGTTTGCGCCACAAGCCGATTTTGTTGCCAACCAAACCCTGATTCCCTTAGGCGAAAGTGTTGATTTTACTGACCTCACCGCAGGAGTGCCTCAAAACTGGCAATGGAATTTTGAGGGTGCCGTGCCTTCATCGTCAAACCTTCAAAATCCTATTGGCATTCAATACCCCAATGCAGGAACCTTCAATGTCAGCCTTAGCGTAACCAATTATTTCGGAACCGATACGAAGGTCCGTGCGGGCTATATCACTGTCAGCCCAACACTGCTCCCCGTTGTGGATTTTGTGGCCAATAAGAACTTGGTCTGTACCGGCGAAACTGTGAAATTTACCGACAAAACGCAATATATGCCGATTTCGTGGGAATGGATTTTCAATCCGCCGTCGGTCACTTTTGTGAACGGAACAGATCAATTTTCGCAAAATCCGGAAGTCATCTTCAACGAGTCAGAAACTTATTCGGTTACGCTTATTGCGGCCAACCTGAACGGCAGCTCGGAAAAAACCATCTTCAATCTCGTTAGAGCCGGTGGGATGAATGTGCCTCTCGTTGAGCGTTTTAATCAAAATGGTTTCCTGGCCAACCAATGGAAGGTGGTCAATCCCGACAACAAAAAAACCTGGGAAATTACGCAGGTGAACGGACTGACAGAAACAGATATGGCCGCCCGCCTCGACTTTTCTACATACTATTCAATCGGTGAGCGCGACCGCCTGGTGAGTCCGCCTTTAGACCTTAGGGGATACAATAACATGAAACTTGGATTCAAGCATGCCCATGCTAAACGTATCCCGCCAATTTCGGATTCACTCATCGTGCTTGTTTCTGATAATTGTGGTCAGTCGTGGACTCGCATTTTTGCCGATGCCGAGAATGGCAGTGGTAACTTTGCAACCCACGTCCAAGCCGATCCATTTGTGCCGCTCGTGCGCGAAGACTGGTGTGGGGTGGGCTGGGGAGCTCCATGTTTTCAGCTCAGCCTCGACAACTGGGCCGGCAAAGACAATGTGCTGATTGCTTTTGAAACTTATAGCGGATATGGAAATCCGATGTATATTACTGATATAGAAATCAGTACAACTGTTCAGCTATCAGAAATTGCTGCGCATCAGCCTTTGAAGGTGGTGCCTAATCCGGTGAAGTCGAGTCTTATCATCCAGTCGGAAAATATCGAGCGGTTTGAGGTGTTACAACTGTGGAATGCCGCGGGAAAATTGCTTAGGGAGATGAAAAACGTGGCCAATGGAAGCCAGATTGAGGTTGGAAATCTGCCGGCAGGGATATATTCCATCAGGGCAAGCACGAATCATAAGGTCTTGAAAGCCTTCTTTGTCAAAGAATAGACCTATTGAACATCAGTAATAAAAAAACCATCCGGCACAGGGAGAATTGGGCTGGATGGTTTTTGATTTTTTTTGAATTCAACGGAGTTTATTCCTGACTTCTGACGTTTAGTGCGGCAGGAGATTCCATTTTTTAATTAATGGAGCAAGCGGACTGGACAATATT
>JBDHYV010000130.1:0-7336 GCA_039811545.1 Bacteroidales bacterium
CTTCATCTTTCGAGAATTATCGTATCGTACAGATCTCCGACCTCCATCTTGGCAGTTGGTCGGGCGCCGATGATCTGGAGCAGGCCATCCATGAAATCAACAATGTTCAGCCTGATTTGGTGGTGTTCACGGGCGATTTGGTGAATTTCCGCACGGAAGAGGCATTTAGGTTTCGCGAAACTTTGAAAAAACTGCGGGCAAAAGACGGCGTTTTGGCTACCCTCGGGAATCACGATTATGGCGATTATGTGCGATGGGAAAGTCAGGCCAAGAAACAGCAAAACATGCGCGACCTTTATGGTTTTTTCAACGACATTGGATGGAAACTACTTCGCAATGAGCATTTTATCCTTTCACGTGGAGATGATAAATTTGCTGTGTTGGGGGTCGAAAATTGGGGAAGTAATCCCCGTTTTCCGCAGCTTGGCGATATTGAGAAGGCTGCTAAAGGACTTGGCCCCATCAAACCGCTTATCCTGCTGAGCCACGACCCAAGCCATTGGGAAGCCAAAGTGTTGAAAAAACATCCGGAAATATTTCTCACCCTTGCGGGCCATACGCACGGTTTCCAGTTTGGCATCGAAATACCGGGCATCAAATGGAGTCCGGCGCAATACCTTTATAAACAGTGGACGGGTCTGTACGAAAATCCTGAATCGGGTCAATTGCTGTATGTCAACCGCGGCTTAGGCTCAATCGGTTATCCCGGAAGAATTGGCATTTTACCCGAAATCACTATTTTTGACCTTCAAACTCAAACACGATGAAAACTTTTTTCCGCCTTTGCATTGGTTTAAGTATTATTCTTATTTCGGCATGTCACAGACCTGCCGATGCCCAGCCTCAAGCCGGGATGCCCAAAAATGTAATCCTTTTTATTGGGGATGGAATGGGATTAGCCCAGGTTCAGGCGGCACAATTAGCTTCTGATGAGCCACTTAACCTATTGAAAGCAAAGAGTATTGGCTTTGCAACCACCCGTTCGGCCGACCATGATGTTACCGATTCGGGAGCCGGTGGCACGGCCATCGCAACCGGCTTTAAAACCCGTAATGGCATGATTGGAGTGAAACCCGACAGTACGGAAGTGCCCGGAATGGTTGAGCTTTTTGCGCAAAAAGGATATTCAACCGGCGTTGTGGTGAGTTGTGCACTCACACATGCCACTCCGGCCAGTTTTTTGGCTCATGCCATCAACCGTAACTTATACGAAGAAATTGCTGCCGATATTCTGCAATCGCCTGTGGATGTGTTAATTGGCGGTGGATTGAAAAATTTTACCGCCCGAAAAGATGGCCGTATACTCACGAAGGAAATGGAGGACAAAGGCTTTACTTTTCTGAATCATATTCCCGAAAAACTGATGCCCGATTGGAAAAAGTTGCTAATTGTTACCGATAGCGGTCATCCCGAAAAGGTGCAAAACGGGCGCGGGGATCATTTGCCCAAAGGGGTTGAGCTTGCACTGAAACAGTTATCCAAAAACCCGAAAGGCTTCTTCCTGATGGTGGAAGGTTCGCAGATTGACTGGGCTTGCCATGCCAATGACTCGTCTTACCTGATTGCCGAAATGATGGATTTTGATCAGGCAATCGGCCGGGCACTGAATTTTCAGAAAAAAAATCCGGAAACCCTGATTGTCGTTACCGCCGACCACGAAACAGGAGGCCTCACCTTCCCGAAAGGCGCGATCAAAGGAAGCTATCGCTGCGACTTTTCGACCGGCGACCATACCGGTGTGGCCGTGCCTGTGTATGCCTTTGGCCCAGGTGCTGAGCTTTTTACTGGCTTTTACGATAATACCGATCTGATTAAGAAGATTATGGAGCTGACGGAAGGGAAGTGACAATGAGAAATTGACCGGAATAATCACCTCATCACAGAGCTGGTTATTTTTCTAAATTCGATTATTTTCACCCTCTTATTTCAAAATCCTGCCTCTTCTGCTGCACCCTCTCATGTGAAAAGGGGATTAGTTGCAACAAAAAAACACCGCTAAATGGTTTCCCTAATAGCGGTGTTTTTGGATATGCCGGCTGGCTATTCTATTTTGCCTGATAGAAACATCTTTTAGGCGAATAGATCTGGTCGCTGTCTTTCAGTTCCTTGATAATTTTCTCAAGTTCTTTTTTGTCAACGCCTGTTTTGTCGGCTATCTCGCCCGGGCGCATGGGGGTCTGGGCTTCTTTCATTAAATTGAGAACTTTTTCTTTTGTTTCCATTGTAGTGTGAGTTAATGAGAGTTAGTCGAGTGTGTGGATTGCCAATCCTGATCTGAGTTTTGGTTCGAACCAGGTGGTTTTTGGGGGCATGATATTTCCGGTATCGGCAATTTGCATGAGTTGGTGCATCGAGACAGGGTAGAGGGCAAAAGCAACCACCATTTCGCCGCTGTCAACGCGCCTTTTCAGTTCGCCGAGTCCTCTGATACCTCCTACGAAATCAATCCTGTTGGAGCGTCTCAGGTCGTGAATGCCGAGAACGGGCTCCAACACCTGGTGGGTAAGGATGGTTACATCGAGCACACCAATGGGGTCGTCGTCGCGATAGGTTCCTTTTTTGGCATTCAGCGCATACCATTCGCCGTCAAAATACATCGAAAATTCGTGTAGCTTGGCCGGTTTATAGATCTCGCTGCCTTTTTTCTCAACGGTAAATCCGTTTTCAAGATTTTTCAAAAACTCCTCTTTTGATAGTCCGTTGAGGTCTTTAATCACCCTGTTGTAGTCAATGATGGTGAGTTCGTTTTCGGGGAAATGAACTGCGAGGAAGAAGTTGTATTCTTCTTTGCCGGTATGGTGAGGATTGGCTAATCTTTTTTCGTTTCCGACCAATGCGGCTGCGGCGGTACGGTGGTGCCCGTCGGCAACGTAAACGGCCGGCATCTCAGCAAAAAGATCAACGATTTTCTGAATTGTTGTCGGGTCTTCGACCAACCAGAAATGGTGGCCAAAGCCTTCATCGGCTACGAAATCGTAAATTGGTTTTTCTGTTTTTACGATATGTTGCACAATCTGGTCGAGTTCTTTATTGGCCGGATAGGTGAAAAAGACAGGTTCCATATTGGCATTGGTGATGCGCACATGTTTCATGCGGTCTTCTTCTTTGTCGGCACGGGTAAGCTCGTGTTTTTTGATGACGTTGTTCATATAATCTTCCACGCCGGCGCAACCAACGATGCCGTATTGGGTTTTGCCTTTCATGGTTTGGGCGTAGATATAGAGCATATCGTCTTTGTCCTGTACAAGCCAGCCGTTGTTGCGAAAGATGTCGAAGTTTTCCTTTGCTTTGGCATAGACTTCCGGAGCATAATGGTCAATGTCAACGGGCAGGTCAATTTCGGGTTTAATGATGTGGAGCAGGCTGTAGGGGTTGCCTTCGGCTTCTACGCGGGCTTCATCGGAGTCTAAAACGTCATAAGGTCTTGAGGCGAGCTGTTTTACGATGTCAACCGGTGGACGCCAGCCACGGAAAGGTTTGAGTATAGCCATGGAATAAAAAGGGGGTTAAATGGATGTTGTGATAAAAAGATTTTGCAAAAAAGACAACTGCTCAGCTTTTGAACGGGTAGATGTCCTCATCGTAAGGTTCCTGTGTTGATGCAGGACCTTTCTGAAGCGAAGTGATGAGTGCGCCGAGCATCTTGGTCATTTCCATAAGTTGGTTACGCGATTCTTCTTCCTCGTCGTTGGTGATGTAACCATGTCTGTGGGCAATGGTGGCATAGACTAAGCTGCTTCGGATTGAGCTTTTAGCTTCTTTGAGAAACTGGATAAACTGGTGTTTCTCGCGTGCAGAACCCTCCGCAATACGCAGGGCGATTTGCCGTGCCGACTCGGAAAATCCAGCCGACAAGGCCGGTTCGGCCTTGTCGGGGAATTGGATAATAATATTCTGGACCCAATAGATATAATCTAACGCTTTATGGTAGATGCGCAGGTCTTCGAATCTGAAAAAAGTCAATGGTTTGCTTGATTCATTAGCATCGTAGTTCATGAGTATTTTAGTATTAACAGTGATTGAGTTTAATTAGTTAACTTTAAAGGTGATGTCGTTGTTCTTGAAGAAGTTCACGATCTGGCGTGCGGCAGCGGTGCCGGCATTGTTGTTGGCTTCGGCCGTCTGAGCACCCATTTTTTTAGGGGTCATAAAGAGACGGTCGGCATATTCACCAAGCTCGGCCAGACAATCGGGAGCCACGTCAGAAACATAAGTGAAACCTTTCTTTTCGGCAAAGATACGTTTCAGACCTTCTTCGTCAATCACTTCTTTACGGGCCGTATTCACTAACATTCCTTTGGCAGGCATGAGTGAAAGCAGGTCGAAATTGATTGATTTCTTAGTCTGGGCATTTGCAGGTATATGCAGCGAAATGAAATCACACTGACTGTAGAGGTCTTCCATACGTTCCACGTAGTGAACGCCGTCCTGTTCCATTGCCTCGCGGCTGACGAAAGGATCGAAACCGTAAACTTCCATGCCGAAGCCTTTGGCGATGCGTGCAACATGCTTTCCGACATTGCCGTATGCGTGGATACCTATCTTCTTACCCATCAGTTCGGTGCCTGATGAGCCGTTGAAGTGATTTCTCACTTGGTAAACCATCATGCCAAGAGCCAGTTCGGCAACAGCATTGCTGTTTTGCCCGGGGGTGTTCATCACCACCACGTTGTTGGCTGTTGCGGCATTTAGGTCAACGTTGTCGTATCCGGCACCGGCTCTTACCACAATCTCGAGGTTTGGAGCAGCGTCAATCACCGCTTTATCCACAATGTCGCTGCGGATAATCATGGCGTTCACGTTGCCAACAGCCTGAATCAAGCTTTGCTGGTCGGGATATTTTTCAAGAAACAGACATTCGAATCCTGCCTCGGTAACAATCTGCCTGATTTGGTCGGCTGCTGCTTTGGCAAAAGGTTTGTCAGTTGCAACTAATACTTTTTTCATGATTGTTCCGTTTTGGGTTACTTTTTCATTTTTTCAAAAGCCTGCATGGTTTCAACCAAAGCTTCCACGCTGGTGTAGGGGAGTGCGTTGTAGAGCGATGCCCTGAATCCGCCCACCGAACGGTGACCTTTGATTCCGATCATGCCTTGCTCGGTGGCATAGTCGTTGAATTCTTTCTCTAAATTCTCGAATCCTTCGTTCATCACAAAGCAAACGTTCATGCGCGAGCGGTCTTCCGGTGCAGGAACAGTAGCACGGAACAAGGGGTTGCGGTCAATTTCACCGTAAAGCAATGCGGCTTTTCTTTTGTTTTCCTTTTCCATAGCAGCCACGCCACCACTGGCTTTTAACCATTTTAAGGTCTGAAGAGCCGCATAAATTGGGACGACCGGAGGTGTGTTGTACATGGATTCTTTGCTGATGTGGGTGGTGTATTTCAGCATGGTGGGGATGGCACGCTCCACTTTTCCAAGAATATCGTCTTTAACAATGGCAAAAGTTACACCTGCAGGAGCCAGGTTTTTCTGTGCGCCACCATAAATAATAGCGTATTTGGAAACGTCCATCACTCGACTGAAGATGTCGGATGACATATCGGCAACCAACGGAACGCCCACTTCGAGGTCTTCTAAAATCTCAGTTCCGAAAATCGTGTTGTTGGTCGTGATATGGAAATAATCAACATCGGCCGGAACTTTATAACCGCGTGGGATATAGTTGAATTGTTTGTCTTCGGAACTGGCAACAACGTTGACTTCACCAAAAAGTTTGGCTTCTTTGATAGCCTTTGTGGCCCACTCGCCTGTGTTAAGGTAGGCTGCCTTTTTGTTGAGGATGTTGTATGGGATCATGCTGAACTGGAGGCTGGCACCACCGCCAACAAAAATCACCGAATATCCTTCGGGAATGTTGAGCAACTCTTTGAAAAGGGCTACGGCTTCGTCAACAACAGCTACAAACTGTTTGCTGCGGTGCGAGATTTCCATTAATGACAATCCCATGCCGGCAAAATCCTTTAGTGCTGCGATGGTGTTTTCGATGGTGTACTGCGGCAGGATGGAGGGCCCTGCATAAAAATTATGCTTTTTCATAAGGGTAAAGAAATTAGTGAATAATTCATGTTCTAATTTTGGAGCAAAGATAAGCTTTTCTCTCGTTTGTGAATCTTTTCACGAAAGAATTATTTACTTTCGCAATCGTTTTAAGACTTTTGTTTTATGCTTTCTCATGTTCAACGACTCAGGGCATTTGCCCGGCTTGGATGGCATATCAGAGCCTTCCTCGACATCCAGCTTCCCGCCGAAAAACAGGAATATTTGCTTAGTGCAATGAGGCAGAGTGTTCAGGAAAATCCCTGGTTTACTGAAGAGAATATCCGATTTGCCTTGAAGGGCGTTGCCTCTCTACTCGATGAAAAATTGCTGGAACAATGGACGAGTGGGTATGGCTTTGCTGCTGCTAACAAGCCTAAGAGGGTGGCTGTTGTCATGGCTGGAAATATTCCCTTGGTGGGGTTTCACGATTTTTTATGTGTGCTCATGGCAGGACATCGCATTATAGCACGCCTATCGTCCGATGACAAGGTGCTTCTTCCCGCATTGACCCGGATTTTGTTGGATTATGAACCGTCGTTGTCGAAGTTTATCACTTTTGAGAGTGGTAAACTGGATTCTTTTGATGCGGTAATTGCTACCGGCAGCAACAATACGGCCCGCTATTTCGAGTACTATTTTGAAAAATATCCTCACATTATCCGCCGAAATCGTAACAGTGTGGCCGTACTCAGTGGCAGTGAATCTCAGAATGATTTTCTGGGACTTTCAAAAGATATTTTCATGCATTTCGGACTTGGTTGCCGCAATGTAACCAAGGTGTATCTGCCAAAAAGGCTCGCCCCTGAAGATTTCATCCGCCTTTTGCCGACACCTGATGGCCTGATGATGCACCCAAAATATGCCAACAATTACGATTACAATAAGGCAGTTTTTTTAATCAACCGTACCCCTTTCCTCGATAGCGGCAATTTTTTGTTCAGAGAAGAGACTGATTTTGCCTCCCCCGTAGCAGTATTGAACTACGAGCACTATGAAAATGCAAATTTGTTATGCAGTGAGTTAAAAATTGCGCACAACGATATACAATGTGTAGTGGCAGCACCGGATTTTTGTGCGGGCACAGTGCTTTTCGGAGAAGCGCAGTTTCCTCGACTGGCCGATTATGCCGATGGGGTGGATGTGTTGGATTTTCTCGTGAAAATCGGCTTATGATCAAAGGCCGAAATATGGCTTGAAAACAACGAATCTCCTAATGTTCTTTGTGTCAGATATTGGCAAAACGTTAGGATGGGTTGGCGAGGGGCATACAGAAGCATGTATCTTTTCGACTTTTC
>JBDHYV010000131.1:0-7301 GCA_039811545.1 Bacteroidales bacterium
GGTGATTCAAGACATCGTGGAGCTCGAAAATAAGGCACTCGCTACTTCGGGCAACTATCGGAAGTTTTTCGAGATGAACGGCAAACGGTATTCTCATGCGATAGACCCGAAGACAGGCCGGCCAGTTGATCACAACCTGTTGAGCGTCACCGTGATGGCCGACGATGCAACCACTGCCGATGCTTTTGCAACTGCTTTTCTGGTAATGGGTCTTGAGAAAGCTAAAGATGTGATAAAAACAATGCCGGATTTGGAGGCTTATTTCATCTACTGGACCCCCGAACATCGTTACGGAACATTTGCCACTGAAGGCATGAAGAAATATATTGCTTCCGAATTGCCTTAATGGTGATGATGAGCCTTAGCCTCAACGCCATCCTTTTGTCGTTCGCAACTGCTTTCACCACCGCATACACAGCCCAAGCGTTCTCCGTTTGGTGTTGTGCTCGAACACGACTTTTTGAATTCGGCTCCTCTGATAAAAAACATCTTCACGGCAAAACCTGCCAATGCAATGCCTATCAATATGATACTCAATAAGATAAGTTTCAGATACATGGTGTATAATTATATGGGGTAAAAATACACTTTTTTACTGGCCTTTGCAGGAATTTTGGCCTGTTTTTGCGTTAACATATCTTAATATTTCAATGTGTCTTGTTTCAATGGCTGCCTCTTCTGCTCAGCTCGGCCAGAATTAGAGCCGTGGCCACAGATGCGTTCAGCGATTCGGGTCGTGTGAAGCCAAACGATGGGATGGTTATCGGCTGGCCAAGAAAAGGCAAGAGGTAGTCTCTGATGCCATGCGACTCGCTGCCAATCACCACCAATGCCCGATCTATTGATAAATCTGTAGTATAGAGATTTTGACCGTTCATCATGGCACTGTAAACAGCAATATGGTGGCCGGCTGCCGTATGTAATAGCTTGTCTAAGGCAATTTCGCGGATGTGCATTCTGAAGAGGGAGCCCATTGCCGATTGTACCACTTTGGGATGAAACGCTTCAACAGTGTCGGGGCTGCAAAAAACATCTTTCACGCCAAACCATTCTGCAGTGCGGATGATGGTGCCTAAATTTCCCGGATCGTTGATGCCGTCTAATGCCAGACTCAGTTTCCCAAAACCGGTTTGCGGCATGGGCATTAGTGTCGGAATACGGCTATGTGCCAGAATGCCGGGTGCACTTTTGAGCTGACTCATGCGTTCCATAACAGCCTCGCTCACCTCTTGGGCTGCAACAGGGAGCACCATATTTCGATTTTTTGCTATCCAGCTTTCTGTAAAATAAAGTCCTAGAACCTCGATTTCGCTGGCAAGAAGCTCTTCGACAACCTTAGTGCCTTCCGCAATAAACTCGCCATATTCCTTTCTGAACTTGCTGGTTTTGAGGCTGTTGATATGTTTTATCTGATTTTTCGTAGGCATAAAAAAACCCGGTTTGCTTTTGAAAACCGGGTTTAAAATTATCATTTTTTGGCCATTATTCAGCAAAAACTTCAAATTCAATTTCAAACTGTACTTCTTTATGCAGTTTTACCTTTGCTTTGTAGTTGCCCAATTCCTTGATGCCTTCTTCGTTAAGGTGGATTTTTTTGCGATCCAGCTCAATATTTCTTGCTTCTTTGATGGCATTGGCAATTTGAACCGAATTCACCGAACCGAAAATCTTGCCCGAAGTGCCGGCTTTGGCAGGGATGCGGAGGCTCAAGCCTTCGAGTGCTTTTGCGATGGCAGCAGCTTCGTTTTTGATTTTCTCGGCCTTGAAGGTCTGCTGTTTTTTCATCTCAGCCAGAATCTTCCGGTTTGTTTCGTTAGCAATAATAGCTAAACCTTTAGGGATGAGATAATTACGTGCGTAACCATCTTTTACGTTGACGATATCCTGGGCAAAACCAAGGTTATTTACGTCCTGTTTCAGAATGACTTCCATGTTATTTCTCCTCCTTCTTTATTTTAATAAATCGGCTACATAAGGCATTAACGAGAGGTGACGAGCTCTTTTGACAGCTTGCGCCACTTTTTTCTGGTATTTTGTTGAAGTGCCGGTGATGCGGCGGGGCAACAGTTTGCCCTGTTCGTTGACAAACCGAAGCAAAAAGTCGGCATCTTTATAGTCAATATATTTGATGCGATTCTTCTTGAAGCGGCAGTATTTCTTCTTCTTGGTGTCAACTGCTATGGGGGTCAGGTATTTAATTTCTGTACTTCCTTGTGCCATGATAATTGAGGTGTTAAGGTTAAGGTTTCCGAAGCTTAGGCTTCAACTTTTTCGTTAGCGGCATCTTTTGCCTTTTTACGTTTTCTCTCGTTGTACGCAACAGCGTGCTTGTCGAGTTTTACGCTCAGAAAACGCATGACGCGCTCATCGCGTTTGAGTTGGGTCTCTAAGTCGGCAATAAGTCCACCTTCGGCCTTAAATTCAATCAAATGGTAAAATCCGGTGGATTTTTTCTGGATCGGATAAGCAAGCTTGCGCATACCCCAGTGCTCTTCGTGCACAATCTCAGCACCACTGTCCTTCAAGAAGTCCTGATGTTTTTTTACCGCTTCCTTCATCTGGTCGTCAGACAAAACGGGAGTTAAAATGAAAACGGTTTCGTACTGGTTCATAATGAATTGATTAATAATTGAAAAAATGTTTTACAAAATGGAGTGCAAAAGTAGAAAAAAAATCTCAATCCGCAAGTAAATTCTTGTGCTGATGAAAAAGAGTTGTACTTTGTTTCTCCGACTTCTGCGACTTCTGTTGTCAGAGTATGCCTTCATCGGCAAAGCTGTAATAGCGGTCATCGCCAATAATTAGATGGTCAATTACTTGAATGTCAAGGAGATTGCCGGATTGTTTTATTTTTTCCGTTATTTTTTTATCGGCATCACTTGGTCTGAGGTTTCCCGATGGGTGGTTATGACACAAGATTAGGGCGGTGGCATTTGATTCGAGGGCTGCTTTGAATATCTTCCGCTGGTCGGCCACGGTGCCGGCAATACCGCCTTCGCTGATTTCAATGATGCGGATGATTTTTTTTGCCTGGTCAAGCAGTATGACCCAGAATTTCTCGTAAGAATGGTCCGATGCCTGTGCATAAATGGCCTCGAAAGCATCCTTGCTCGAAGTGATGACTTTGCGTTCGTGTGCTTCAGCACTACGGCGACGTTTCCCAAGTTCTAAAGCTGCAATGATGCTGATGGCTTTTGCCTCGCCAATGCCCTTGAATTTTATCAGATCCGACAGGCTCATCCTGCTGAGGTTGATCAGATTGTCATTACTCTCGCGAAGGATGCGCCGGCTGAGCTCAACGGCCGATTCGTTGGAATTGCCGGAACCAATGAGAATGGCTATCAGCTCGGCATCGCTCAATGTGCTTTTCCCTTTGTGCATGAGCTTCTCGCGTGGCTTGTCGTCATCGGCCCACAAACGGATGGGGGTTTTGCTTGGATCTGACATGATGAATAGTTTTAAAACTTATACCTGAATGTGTTGCGGGCTTCTAAGTCAACGCTTTTCTTGCCGCCAACAGGTCGGCTGCGGTCGTATAATGTGAACGAAAGATCGTAATAGAGTTTGCCGGAAAGCAAAGTGCTGAGACTCAATACCGAATAATAACGAAAATTGCTGAAATCGGAGGCCACAGGCTGGATATAATTCACTAAATTGATTCCTGTATTCTGATTCAACGCCCACACTAAACTCAGATAACTCGACCAGCGAAGATGGTTAAAGTCTTCTGTGGGATTGGTGGAGTAGCGCTCAAACTCGTAGAAAAGCCCGGTGCCAAGAAAAGCCTTCAACGTATTTTTGCTTCGGGTCGCGCTGTCGGCTAATCCTACAGGGTCGAAACGAAAACCACCTCCCAACAAAAAGCGACTTCGAAGAAGTAGAAACTCGTTGAACTCGAGTTGCGAATACTCCTCTGTTTGAAAAAATTGCTGCTCTCCAATCTGTTGAAAACTTCGTATATGCAAAAAACCGCGATTTGCTGCCTTGACACCTTTTGAGGTTTTGTAGGTGTATTCGGCAATCACCATATAATCGTCACGGTCGCCATTGTAGTCGCCTCTGAATGTGTTGCTTAGCTCGAGATACTTGGTGTTGCCCGAAGCGAAATTAAATCCAAAGGCATTACTGAAAATATAGCCTTTGGTTTGATAATCCTGATGATAGCGCTCGGTGTTAATCTGTGCCTTCGCTACAACGGTTATTAAGAAAAAAAGAAGGACGAAAAAAGGTTGCCTCATCGCATGTCAATCTCTTCAACACCGGGATATTGCTTCGGATTGAATTTGAAAAAATCTGGAGCAAACTGGTTGTTGCTGGTCATGTTGTTCAATTCGTAAATGAAAACATTACCTCCGTTATCAAACAGGGTGAAACTACTCAGTTGTAATTTGGCTTCATTTACGCCTAACTGTATCTTCTGAAACTTTTTGCCTGAATGTGGTTTAAGCTCAATGGTTTTCAGGTCTTTTCCGCTGTTTTGAGCATGATTTGAAAATGTTGCTTTATAATCCTTTGAATAGGTGGTAAGCAATTTGTTTGGTGTAATGGCTTCATCGTTACTGCCCGCATTGCTCACCATCACCTCATTGGAGTCTTCAAGATAAGTCCACACGGTTTTCCCGTCACTGATGATAAGTTGACCGTCAAGGTTGATTCTAAAGGCTTCGCCATTGATATAGAGTGTTCCCGATTTTGATTCGTTGATGCCGGCTTTATTGTTGATCATACGGTAAACGAACTCGATTTTGGTATTTTTCATGGCTCGTGTTTTGTCAACGAGCTGTTTGAGGAGGTCATCGGCTGTTTTTTGTGCGAAGATGTTTCCTGCAAACAAGAAGGAGGCCAACAGGCTTAGGCAGAATTTTTTCATGTGTTGTTATTTGATTTTGCGTCAAGATCTCTCAAAAACTGTTCCAAAGCCATTTCGTTGGCTACTTTTACTTCTCGGGCTTTCGATCCTTCGAATGGACCGACGATTCCGGCAGCTTCGAGCTGGTCAATGATGCGTCCGGCACGGTTGTAACCCAGCTTGAGTTTTCGTTGCAGAAGGGAGGTGGAACCTTGCTGATTCTGAACGATGATACGGGCGGCATCTTCAAACAGTTGGTCGCGTTCGCTGGCATCAAATACATCGGCCACTTCATCTTGCTCATCAGAATATTCGGGCAGATGGTAGGCATCAGGATAGGCGCGTTGCGAGCCGATAAACTCCGTAAGTCGCTCAACCTCTGGCGTGTCAATGAAGGCGCATTGCAGACGAATTAGGTCGTTGCCGGTTGAAAGGAGCATGTCGCCGCGGCCAACCAATTGGTCGGCTCCACCGCTGTCTAAGATGGTGCGTGAGTCAATTCGCGAAATCACCCTGAAGGCAATACGTGCAGGAAAGTTGGCTTTGATGGTGCCGGTGATAATGTTCACCGAAGGACGTTGGGTGGCAATAATCAGGTGGATGCCAACGGCACGGGCCAACTGAGCCAAACGGGTGATGGGGCCTTCAACTTCTTTGCCAGTGGTCATAATAAGGTCGGCAAACTCGTCAACAACCAGCACAATATAGGGTAAAAACCGATGGCCACTCATCGGGTTGAGTTTGCGGTTGCGGAACTTATCGTTGTATTCTTTGATGTTGCGTACCTGTGCGTCTTTGAGCAATTCATAGCGGTTATCCATCTCAATCCCCAATGAGTTTAAGGTGCGCACTACCTTGCGGGTATCGGTGATGATGGCTTCTTCCGAGTCGGGGAGCTTGGCCAGATAGTGGCGTTCGATGCGGCTGAAAAGGCTCAGTTCCACCTTCTTAGGGTCAACCATCACAAATTTAAGTTCGGCCGGATGTTTGCAGTAAAGCAACGAGGTGATGATGGCGTTGAGCCCCACAGATTTTCCTTGACCCGTGGCTCCGGCCATCAGTATATGGGGCATTTTGGTCAGGTCGGCTACATAACTTTCGTTGGAGATGGTTTTTCCGAGCCCGAATGGAAGCTCATAATGGCTCGAGATGAACCGTTCAGAGCCCAAAATGGAACGCATCGAAACGATCTCGGGCTTCAGGTTGGGCACTTCAATGCCAACGGTTCCTTTGCCGGGGATGGGCGCAATGATACGGATGCCAATGGCCGAAAGGCTAAGGGCGATATCGTCTTCCAAACTTTTTATGCGCGAAATACGGATTCCGGGTGCGGGTACAATCTCGTAAAGCGTTACGGCAGGACCAATGGTGGCCTTAATTTTTTCGATGCCAATGGCATAATTGTTCAGGGTCTCAACAATCCGATTCTTGTTGGCTTCCAGCTCGTTGCGATCAACATTAACCGTGCCGTCGCCGTATTGACTCAACAGGTCTAAAGGGGGAAGCCTGAAATCGGGCAGATCGAGCGTGGGGTCGAAAAGGGTGTCTAATCCCTGATGAACAACACTGCCTTTGGCTTTTACCGGCTCGTTGACGGCAACAGCTACATCAAGTTCAATTTCAGCATCCTGATGAGTTGCGGCTACCGTTGGCAGTGCTTTCTCTGACATTGTGGGTTCGATATCCATTTCGATATCATGGCTGTCTTTCGGCTGATTACGCCTATCAGGTTCGGATTCTGATGTTTGGGGCAGCTCCGAATCCAATTCTTCCACGGCAAATTCCACCGTATTGTATTTGTCAGTACGCTGAACAGTTCGAGGTGCCAACGCGCGTTTGTCAGAACCGTTGGTTTTGTGCCCGAAAAGCCGAAGCGGATTGCTGAGGGTGAAGACCAGGAAAACGATAAAAATAAATACCAGACTGATGATCAAACCAACTTTGCCCAGCACGGCTGCCGTATAAGTGTACAAAAACAGCCCGGTCGCACCGGCCAAGGTGTTCAGCGGATCAGCCGGAAAAATAGTGGCAAAAAACAACGGCAGCCACATCAGACCCATCATGGCATACTTCCAGATACCCCAACCAGAAATGAGTTTTTTCTTCCAGGTCAGGCGGATGCCAATGATAATAAACAGGAAAACGAGGTAAAATCCACCAAGGCCAAAGCCGTCTTTGACGAAAAGCTGAGACAGAAATGCACCCATACTGCCCGACCAGTTGTTGATTTTCGACTGGGTATCGGTGAGCACGAGGCCAATAGGCAGATCGGAAAAATAATCGTCGGTAACTTGGTTAAACCAGTTGAGATAGAACGAAAAAAACGATAGGGCAAGATAGGTGGCCACAAGTAGAAACAAGATTCCGCAAAGACTTACCCAACGTGGATCGGGTCTCCAACGAAAAGCTTCGGCCCAAGGCTTTTTCTTTTTTTCTTTCGGTATTTTTTTTA
>JBDHYV010000132.1:0-7279 GCA_039811545.1 Bacteroidales bacterium
CTGGCCTCTACCTCGTCCGCCTGTGGGACGGAGAAAGATGGCGGGTGCAGAAATTGGTAAAGCAATAGCCTGAGAGGTTTATTTGTTGATGTGTTGAAGTGAAGGATCGTTACACAATATCCTAAAAAACATTTCGGATGATTGAGTATGACTCAAATTTTAATAATCAGAGTCATATTCATCGTCGTATTCTTCATCAAACTGGTCGAAGTTGTCAAAATCATCATCATCGAAGTTAGGCTCGCCTTCATCGTCCCAAAGCATCTCATCATCTTCATCGTTAAACGGATCGTCCATATCTTCCAGAAGGCCGGCTTCATCGAGAAATGAATCGAACATTTCATCGTCATAATCTTCGTTGTTTTCGGCAATTGCTCCGCCCGAGAAACGGGGGTCGAGCGAACGCAACTCTTTCAGCACATCGGGAGAAACATAAAACTCGTCAATGTTGTTGAAGCAAAAATCAATGTATTTGGGGTCTTTTTCAAAAACTTCCCGGATGCTTTTTCCCTCATATTTTCCGAAAGTAAACTCAGAATCAATGTCATAAAACTTCATATCGTTTCGAAATTAAGCGTGGTTTTCTGATTAAAAATTTTTGTCAAAAATAGATAGGCCGACAATATAACGCAAGCATTTAGCCCGGGTTTTTTACAAAACTCATTTTTTAAAAATAAAATAGACTGCCAGTACTAAAAACATGAATCCAATGAGGTGGTTGATCCTGAAAGTTTCATTGCGGAACAACAATAGTGAAAAGGCAGTGAATACCACTAAGGTAATCACTTCCTGAATCACTTTGAGTTCCACCAAACTGAATGGACCGCCATTGCCTTGATATCCAATACGGTTGGCCGGAACCTGAAACATATACTCAAACAGGGCAATTGACCAGCTTATGATGACAACCCATATCAGCGACAATGAATCAAACCCTTTAATTTCCTTAAATTTAAGATGTCCGTACCAGGCAAAGGTCATAAACGCATTCGACAGGACGAGTAATCCAATGGTTGTAAGTTGTTTCATGGTGCAAATTTTGCGGCAAATATCCACATTTTTCGGAATGTGTTTCGCCTTCAAAATTTCTAAGGAATAACTACCTTTGCGCCTTAAAAAAGCAATATGATTCAGAATCACATTCGCGCCAGCCTTTCTGTAAAACAGCAAATGCTTGACGATGCGAGGCTCGAACACTCGATCCGTGCGATGGCCGACTGCTGTGTTCAGAGCCTGAGGTTGGGAGGCAAACTGCTTTTCTGTGGCAATGGCGGAAGTGCTGCTGATGCCCAGCACCTCTCGGCCGAGCTTAGCGGACGTTACCGCTACGACCGTCCACCTCTGTTTGCCGAAGCTTTGCATGTGAATACTTCATTCGTTACTGCCGTGGCTAACGATTATCACTACGACAAGGTGTTTGCTCGTATGGTGGAGGCAATGGGAAAACCCGGCGATGTTTTAGTGGCTTTGAGCACTTCGGGCAATTCAAGAAGTATTCTTAACGCAGCCCATAAAGCCAGAGAGTTGAATTTGAGTGTGATAGGGTTTAGCGGAGAAACAGGCGGCGAACTCAAAGGCCTTTCCGATTTTATTCTCCTAGTGCCTTCAGCCGATACCGCGCTGATTCAGGAAGCCCATATTATGATCGGACATATCCTGTGCGAGCTGATTGAGCAGGCCATGTTTCCGAAAAACGAGCCTGCCACATGAGAAGTGGAATTGAACAAAACTGGACTCTGTTTCTCGATCGGGATGGTGTGATTAACCACCGTCCGGTAAACGATTATGTGAAAAGCATCGCCGAATTTCAGTTTTTACCCGGAGCTGTAGAGGCAATTCGGCTTTTATCAAGGCGTTTTGGCCGTATCATAGTAGTAACAAACCAGCAAGGAGTGGGATTAGGACTGATGAGCCGCCAAACTCTTGAAGCAATACATCAATGGATGGTGGAGGAGCTTGATTCTGCAGGAGGAAAAATTGACCTCATTTTGGCCTGTCACGATCGTAAGGATCTACCCGAAAATTGCCGTAAACCTTCCATTGCCATGGCAAACCAAGCACTCGAAGCTTTCCCCGATATCGTCATCGAAAAATCAGTCATGGCCGGCGATACGGAAAGCGATATTGCTTTTGGCTTTAATGCGGGAATGAAAACTGTGTTGATTGGAATGGAAAAAACTGATACACAACCGGATATGCAATTTACTTCGCTTTACCAGTTTGCAAAATTTTGTGATAACCAATAAACCAGCTCCGTGTTTCATCATCTCTTTGTCGCCGTATTTTTCCTCTACACTCTCTTGCTTTTTACAGTAGCCTGGATCACTTCACGAAAAGCCAACAACGAAAGCTATTTTACCGGCAATCGAAAATCGCCCTGGCCCGTAGTTGCCTACGGAATGATTGGCGCAAGCCTCTCGGGCGTCACTTTTATCAGTATTCCCGGATGGGTCGGGAGCACACAGTTCACCTATTTAATGGTGGTGCTGGGTTATCTTGTCGGATATGTGGTGATTACCTTTGTGCTTCTCCCGATATACTACAAGCTGAAATTGGTTTCGATTTATACGTATCTTGAACAACGCTTTGGTTATTACAGCTATAAGACCGGCGCAAGTTTTTTTCTGTTGTCGCGAACCATTGGCGCCTCCTTCAGGATGTTCCTTGTTATCAATGTATTACAGCTATTTATTTTCGATCATTGGAACATCCCGTTCTTTGTTAATACCTTGATTTTTGTCGTTCTCATCACGCTTTACACCTTTAAAGCCGGCATTAAAACCATTGTTTGGACCGATTTGCTGCAAACCACCTTCATGCTCCTTTCGTTGGTGATTACGCTTGTGGTGATTTCTGACGATTTGCAGATTAATCTCCTTCATCTGTGGCAAAAGGCCGGCAATGCGGGTTATACACGGGTTTTTGATTTTGACTGGCGCAGCGACCGTTTTTATTTGAAACAATTTTTTAGCGGGATGTTTATCACCATCGTCATGACCGGTTTAGACCAGGACATGATGCAGAAAAACCTGACCTGTCGCAACTTAAAAGATGCGCAGAAAAACATGCTTACTCTTGGAGTTTCGCTGATTCCGGTAAACCTTCTTTTTCTGTTTCTAGGCGCAGCATTGTATCTTTATGCCCACAACTTCGGTATAGCTATCCCTACGCTTTCCGACGATCTTTTCCCCTTGCTGGCCATGAACCACCTTGGTCCGGTGCTTGCAGTGGTTTTCCTCATCGGGTTGATTGCCGCAGCCTACAGCAGTGCCGACGGTGCCATCACCGCACTTACCACTTCGTTCATCTACGATATCCTGGGCCGGAAAAACCAGAAAGGACTCGATCAGAGAAAGCAACAACATCTGCGTTATCGCGCTCATTTTTTCATTTCAACAATCGTTGTATTAGTGATTGTGCTTTTTCGCGAGATCAACGACCAGGCCGTGATAGCACGACTTTTTACCATTGCTGGTTACACATACGGGCCGCTTTTAGGGCTTTTTTCGTTTGGTATTTTTACAAAAAATCAGTTGAACGACAAATTTGTACCTTTGGTGGCCATATCAGCCCCATTGCTCAGTTATGTGCTCAGTACCAATGCCGACCGCTGGTTTAACGGTTACAAATTCGGCTTTGAGATTCTGATAGTAAATGGATTACTCACCTTTATTGGACTATATTTAATACGCAATAAGAAAACAACTTCTGACTACTATGCTTAATTTCAGATTTAGGGCGCTTTCCGAAACGCTTGACCGGCAGGTACCGGTAGTGGATTATCCCTCAGAAAAAATTTCCGACTTTTTTGGTTCGATGGTGTTTAACCACGATGTGATGCGCGAATACCTCACCAAGGAGGCCTACAACAGCCTGATGAATACCATTGAGCGGGGCGAAAAGATTGACCGTCGGGTGGCCGACCAAGTGGCTTCGTCCATGAAAGCTTGGGCCATGAAACATGGTGCGACACACTATACCCATTGGTTTCAGCCACTTACAGGTACAACAGCCGAAAAACACGATTCGTTCGTCAATCCCATCGAAGGAGGAAAGGCTGTGGAAGAATTTTCGGGCAGCTCACTGATTCAGCAGGAACCCGATGCTTCCTCTTTTCCTCACGGAGGCATCCGCAACACTTTTGAGGCCCGAGGCTATACAGCATGGGATCCCACGAGCCCAGCCTTTATCATGGAAAACACACTGTGTATTCCCACCATTTTCGTCTCTTATACCGGTGAATCACTCGATTTTAAAACACCTCTTTTGAAGTCAATTGAAGCCATTGACAGGGCTTCGGTGCGAGTTTGCCGGCTTTTCGATGAAAAAATTACAAAGGTGTTTCCAACGCTGGGGTGGGAGCAGGAGTATTTTTTAGTTGACTCTGCACTCTTTGCCGCTCGTCCCGACCTTCTGCTTTCCGGGCGAACCCTTTTTGGCCACTCCTCGGCCAAAGACCAACAGCTTCACGACCACTATTTTGGCATCATCCATAGCCGCGCACGGGCTTTTATGCGCGATTTCGAGATAGAAGCCCATAAATTGGGTATCCCACTGAAAACCCGACACAACGAAGTGGCACCAAGTCAGTTTGAATGTGCCCCCGTTTACGAAGAAGCCAATGTTGCTGTTGACCACAACCAGTTGCTTATGCACCTTTTAGATAAGGTTTCACGCAAACACTATTTCAAAGTGCTGCTGCACGAAAAACCTTATCAGGGGGTCAACGGAAGCGGGAAACACAATAACTGGTCATTGGCCACCAACACCGGCGAAAACCTGCTCAATCCCGGCCGGACGTCCTCCGAAAACCTGCGTTTTCTGGCCTTCTTGGTCAATATCCTAAAGGCTGTTCACACCCACGAAGAGCTTCTTCGCGCCTGCATTGCCTCCGAAAGCAACGACCTTCGGCTTGGCGGAAACGAAGCTCCGCCGGCCATCATCTCGGCTTTCATCGGAAACGAACTAACACAGACCCTCAACGAGATAGAGCAACTGCCCAGCCCTGAACAACTCCCAGGCGACAATGGCAACAGCAGCCGCCTCAGTATTCCCAAAATTCCGGAAATCCTGCTCGACAATACCGACCGTAACCGCACTTCACCTTTCGCCTTTACGGGCAACAAGTTCGAGTTCAGGGCTGTCGGCTCAACAGCAAATCCCTCCGAACCAACCATCGTGCTCAACTCCATCGTTGCCGACCAACTGAATCTGTTTTTTGACGAGGTAGGCTCACTCATCGAAAGCAATATGCGCAAAGAAGACGCCATCTTCAGCGTGATAAAACAGTATGTCCGCGATTCAAGAGCCATCCTTTTTGAAGGAAACAACTACAGCGACGAGTGGAAAGCAGAAGCCAAAAGTCGGGGGCTCTCGAACCATGCCGACACCCCCGATGCCGTGAAAGCTTATATCTCAGAAAAGGTAATCGCCATGTTTGAACGCTTAAATGTGTTGAACGAACGCGAGTTGCAAGCCCGTTACGAAATGAAGCTTGATAAATATACACGCAAACTCCAGATCGAATCAAGGCTTATCGGCGATTTGTCAATCAACCATATCGTGCCAACAGCCATCAAATACCAAAATACGCTCATCGAAAACGTGCGCGGACTGAAAGAAGTGCTCGATTCGGCTACTTTTGCCCATCTGAGCCGAAACCAAATTCAGGGAATAAAGGATATCTCGGAACACTTGAGCGAAATCAGGCAGTATGTGGATCAGATGGAAAAAGAACGAAAAACTGCCAACCGTTTAAACAATGAGGCCGAAAAAGCTCAGGCATACTGTAGCAGAGTGAAACCCTTTTTCGACAAAATTCGCTATCACGTGGATAAACTTGAGCTTTTGGTGGACGACCAACTTTGGCCTTTGGTCAAATACAGAGAGTTGCTGTTTATCAAATAATATGTTAGGTGCAATCCTACCCGTCCACAGTACAGACCGCAATAGGCGGACATAACTTCCCGACAAATTAACAATGGTGAAAGAAAACAGTGGACATTGTTTGTCCATAATAAATATTTCATCTAACTTTGAACACAAATTGGCCACAGTATGAAACGGCCATCTTTTACAACATTTGGTGAACATATTCGGACATTGCGGGAAACATCAGAACTTTCGCTTAGACAAGTCGCTGGCAATCTGCAAATTGACACGTCACTACTTGCAAAATATGAACGTAACGAACGACAACCATCAAAAGAGTTCGTAAAACAAATTGCAGACTACTACGGCATTGACAGTAAAAAATTATTGACACAATTTTTAAGCGACCAAATCGCCTACAAAATGTTAGACGAAGAAGAAGGATTGGAAATTTTAAAAGTGGCAGAAGAAAAAGTTGTTTACCTCAAATCCCAAAGACAATGAAAACATTAGCAAGAAATAAGGGATTGCCTACATTTTTTGGCGAACTGCAATTAAAGGGCGTAAGACTTGTCAATAGCAAAAGTTCAGACAAGCCGAATATATTCTACAAGCATCCCAACGGACAAATTTGGCAAGGCAACAGTATTGAATGGCTGAAAACGCTTGATGATGAAAGTGTAGATATGATTTTTGCAGACCCACCTTATAACATCAAAAAAGCGGATTGGGACACGTTTGAAAGTCAGGAAGCATATATACAGTTTTCAATGGAATGGATTGAACAGGCTGCAAGAGTTTTGAAGCCTCACGGCTCTTTGTTTGTTTGTGGCTTTTCTGAAATTCTTGCCGACATCAAACATCCAGCTTCACGTTTATTCAAATCTTGCCGTTGGATAATTTGGCACTATAAAAACAAAGCCAACTTGGGCAAAGATTGGGGACGAAGCCACGAAAGTATTTTGCATTTCCGCAAGACAAAAAATTTCACTTTCAACATTGACGAAATTCGTATTCCGTATGGCGAACATACTTTAAAATATCCTTCGCATCCGCAAGCGGAAACAAGCCAATACGGAAATGGCAAAAACGGAAATCATATTTGGGAGCCAAATCCGTTAGGGGCAAAACCGAAAGACGTTTTAGAAATACCGCAAGACATTATTGAAGTGCCAACAACTTGCAATGGAATGCACGAAAAGACACCACATCCTACACAAAAACCGGAAGAACTTATGCGCAAAATCATTTTAGCTTCTTCCAATGTTGGCGACATCATTTTAGACCCATTTTGCGGTTCGGGAACTACGCCTGTTTGTGCCGAACAATTACAACGAAAATGGTTAGCTTGCGACCTTTCGCCAGAGTATTTGGATTGGGCTTGCAATCGTATTGAAATGGTTGAAGA
>JBDHYV010000133.1:0-7249 GCA_039811545.1 Bacteroidales bacterium
ATGCCCAGTATGTTGATGTTGATCTTGTCCGATTTGGGATAGTCCGAATTGTAAGTGTACCACTGAACGCTTTGCACAATGGCATCGTATTTCCAAACCGAACCACCGGTGATACTGGAGGTACCGGGAGTGATGAGAACACCAACAGCTTCGCCATCGTCATAACGGAAAATCTGTGGATATGCCTGTCCGGCTGCAAACCATTTGACTAAGGCATTGTTGCCACTGGCAGTGGCTGTAACCACATTGGGTGCAGGTGCGTTCTCGAGCAGGGTGATTTGCGGAATGACATAGTTGATGCCGGGAACAGTAATCGTGGCTTTGTAGGGTTGATAACCCTGCAGGTTGATCTCGATGGTGTAGTTCGTGCTTCCCCAAACCGAGGCAAAGCTAAACTGACCGTTGCCGTTCGTAGTGGTTTCGTAGGTGTCAATACCGGTGATTTTCACACTTGCCGATTGTGCGGGTCCTTGCGAATCGCTCTTGATGACCGAGCCGCTGAGGGCAATCAACGGACGAACAACCATATAGGCATTACCCAGATTGAGATTACCTCCGGGATTGAGTTGTTTGTTTTCGAACACTACATCGCTATAGCCATATTTGCTGATGGTGATGGTCAACTCATTGCCAGCTAATGCGTAAGGGAATTCATAGAAGCCACTGGCGTCAGTCGTTGTTCTGGCAACTTTTCCGGGGAATGCCGGATTGGTAACCTCAACCGTTGCACCGACAACGGGCGTATTGTCCGATTGGTAAAGTGCCCAGCCATTAATATTGCCCAACCCCTCGCCGGTGTTGAAAGCAAAACTGGTGATGTTGTAGTTGGGATAGGTATATGGGAAAACCATGTTTTCTGGATCAATCGTTCCCCAGCCGCCATCGGCCATCACACGCGTGGGACCATAATCGGGCTCCATATAGGCAAATTTTGCCACATCAGCTTTCGAAGTGCCTCCGTAGTAATAAACTGTAACGGCTAAGTTACGCCTGCCAGTATAAACATAAGGCTTTGTGAAAGGAATAGTGATTTTATCTTTGCCTTCCGATAAATCAATCTTTCCATCGAAAACAAGCGTCATCTCTGATGCCGGAATATAAGCGTCAAGGCTGTTGATGTCGGTTTCGGTTACCCAGATTTTGATTTTACGCTGATTCATGGCCTGACTCAGAGTGTAATAATACACGATGCGATCCATGATTCCGCCCGTGTTCAACTCGTTTTTGAAATAGAGGGTTTGCGTCAGACTCGACTTTCTGTCTTCTTCAAAATCAATAGGATACAGATTGTAATATTTGGCATTTGGCACTAATGGATAGGTTCCGATATGCTTGATGACCACCGATGGGTTCAGCACTTCGATTGTAAACAAATTGCTGAGGTTGTTCACTTCGTTTTCGTCGGCAGGCCATTCAATTTTTGCATAAACCGAATATACTCCAACTTGTTGCATGACTAACGGAACATTGAAAGTGGCAATTTCGCCCTGGCCGATATCAGTGCCGTCAATCTCTGCAAGAATTGTTTCTGCACCATTGAGATAAGTGGCAATCTGCACTTTAAAGTCACTGCCGTTCACGGCTGAAAGGCCGTAGTTTGCCACTTTTACATTGAAGCTTGAGGCAACTCCGGGGTAGAAGTATTCGTTAGTGGTGGAGGCATCGGTAATCATCAGGTCATGTTGCAGCCTGTTAAGCACCGAACCCATCACATCGTCAATGACGCCTGGCCAGCACCACTGACCGTAGAACTGGAAAGCCATATAATACGTTTCGCCGTTCAACAGGCCATACTGGCTCATATCGTAGCTTTTTTCGGTATAGCTCATGCTTGGGTCAACAATCTCGTCAATGACGGTGAAGTTGGATGGATCATTGCCTCCGGTTGAATAGGCAATACGCCATTTTTGCCCATCCTGATTGGCTAACCTTTTAATCCAGAAGCTGAAAAGGTCTCCATCCTGCCAAATCATTTCGGGAGTGATGAGCCAGTCGTTGTAGCTGTTTTGTCCGGGGCTTCCGGCATAAACATCGAGACCGGCAGCGGCAATGCCTGTGTGCGGAACAACCTGACCCGTAGGGGCATTGGTGGTGTTGCGCAACCAGCCTTTGCCGTCGTTATTATAGTCAACAACTGTCCAGCCAAGAGGGGGGAAGAGGGTTCCTTCAAAACTTTCGCGAAGCACTCCAAACCGTAAGCCGCGACCTGTGAGGTTTACGACTTTATTGCCCGGAACACTCTCGTCAACAACAAAAGTGGCAGTGCCTTCCTCAAGCTGAATCTCGTTGGGGATGAAGCTGACCTGGAAGTCGTAGCTTTGTCCGATGCCCAGGCTGATGGGGAAAGTGGCGTTTTTTACGCTGAAAACATCGTTGCTGAAAATAATGTCGTTGATAACAAGAGTGCCACCACCGTTGTTTTTGGCCGTTACGACTAAAGTTTTTTCAACAGTAGCTTCCACTTGTCCATAATCAAGACTTATGGGATTGAGGCTCAAAATAGGCTCGGTGGGCAGGTCGGCCAACCAAAACTTGGTGTTGGGAAGGTTATAGCTGTCGCTACCGGTAGGAAGGTTGCCTGAATCATAAGGACTGCTGTCGTTTCGTGCCCAGCGACAGCGAACGGCCTCACCGTTATGGTCAGTGGCATAGAACTGGTCTTCGCTGCTGTTATATCCCGGTTTTTTCTCGATCACCGTCACCATCAGGTTGTCGGTATTGTTGTAGTAAAAACCTTCCACCGGAATCCAGGTGAAATCGGTGTTCTGCGAGAAGGTTACCGGGCCGTCGAAAACTTTTGTGTGGCCGGCAAGCTGCTGGGTTGTTGGAAGTTCTGTGAGGTCGGTGTGCTTGAGGTAAATCTCTAAGATAACACCAAGGTCGGTTGAGGAGCCTGCATAATGATACCCGATGCGCTTAATCATCCGGTCGGCGATATTGATTTCCGGCTGGAGATAGATGGTCTGGGTGAACGAATAACCATAATATGGCGAGAATGGGACTAAGCTGTTGGGTTCGGTGCCATCGCCCACAACCACGCTCACCAAATTGCTGCCGCGACCACTCATGGTGATGTTGCGATCACCCTGAATGCCGGCATCAAACAAAAAAGTCATCGTGCCACTTTGCAGGCTCGAATTGGTAGGGCTAAAACCAACGTTGACAGTTTTAGATTCGAGCATTCCCAACTGAATGGGAAAAGTAACTCCACTCACTTCAAAAGCTGGGTTGCTGCTTTGAAAACCGGTGATGACCAACATGTCAACTCCCGCATTTTTTAGAAGTATTGGCAAGGAAGCTGTTGTGCCGATTTCAATATCACCAAAATCGAGATGGCTGGGAGTAATGACCGAAATTGCCGGCCCAGTGGGCATTTCGTCGAACCAGAGCTTGGTATTCGGACGTACCGAAATCTGGTTTGAAGACGGAAGGTTTCCGGACGAATAAGGCGAGCTGTCGTTCCAAGCACCAACGCATAAGATTTGACCTTCGTCAACCGGAGTAGAATAAAACTGATCCGATGAAGCGTTGTATCCGGGTTTTTTCTCGATAACGGTAATGATCAGGTTGTCGGTGTTGTTATAATAAAAAGGTAAGGTCTCAATAATGGAATATTCATCTCCCGCATGAAGCGTCCAGGGGCCGTCATACACTTTTTGATGGCCTGTTAGCGGCACAGTACTCGTCAGTGTATTCAGTGTGGTATGCGAAAGCCATATCTCGATCTCAAGCTCAAGCCCTGAGTCGCCGCCTGCATATTGATAACCTATTTTGTTGATTACTTTCTGCGAAACATTGATTTCCGACTGAAAATAAATGGTCTGTGAGAACGAGTATCCGTACCAAGGCGTTACGGGTGCGTTCATCGTCATTTCGGTGCCCGTACCAATCACCACGGGATTAACCGCGAGAGTGCCCTTGGCCGATGGCTTGCCCGGAAGGGGGACAGCATGGCTGCCGAAAGGCAACAACAGCATCAGTGCCATCATCGCCACAAGTGTAAAGAAAATCCTTTTGAACATAGTTTGAGTATTTAGAAAATTGATTAAAAAATGACTTATTTCAACGAAGAAGAACTACATCGAAAATGGGCCTTCCAGCTCGAAAGCTCATAGATGTCAGGGCATCTCACATAGACTACTGCCGCGTGGCAGGTTGCCACATCGTGTAGAAAACGCTGACAAAAGGCAATCGTGTAGGCCGGCCGAAGCTTACTGATAGTGTGTAAAATTCGCGTCATTTTATTGTAAATATTTAGTGCAAATCCACGAAACAAAGATATTTAGTCGCACGGGAAATAGAATCCGTGCTGTCTGGTATATTATCCTTAATTTGGCCTAAGTGCTAGCACGTATTTTTTGCAACAATGTTAAAATGAATGTAAAATGAGCCTTCAAGACCTTACTTTTGCATTCTGAAAGCGAACTGTTCGCGTTTATTGTTAGCATCATATAATTCTTCCGGCCTGTAGTTATGACTACGAAAAATACCTCTTTTGCCCGATATTTTTTGCTTCTCCTTGCCCTCTTTATGGTTGGGAGTGTGGCAACTGTTCATCCTCAGGGGCTTTACGTGCGTAAATCGGATGCCGGTAACTGTGGAGATCAAAATTGTGACAGTATCGTTAAAACTGCTATGACCATTTTGTATTCCAATCCCGATAGTGCGCGGAATATTGTGACGCTTGCCCTTGGTTATAGTCAGGGAAAACTTAGCAAGGGTGTGGCCCGGCTTCAAAATGTGCTGGGTGCCACCTATCACGTTCAGGCCGAATATGGCCAGGCACTCGATCACTACTTCAATGCTCTGTCGGTGGCCAAAGCCGTGGGCGACAGTGTTTACCTTGCCAATATCTTTAACAATATTGGTACTGTGAACCTTAAAACCGGAAATTATCGCGAGGCATTGGAGTATTTCCATCAGGCGGTAAACGAATACGAAAACCGTGGAAAGAAAGCCGAGGCAGCCAGCACCTTTAATAATATGGGACTGCTTTTTCACGAAATTAACAATGCAAATAAGGCTAAAACTTATTTCAATCTGGCCCTCAACGGTTTCCAGACTCTCAACGACAGCATCGGCATTTCGGCTTCTCTCAACAATTTGGGGATGGTGTACGCCAAGACCACCCGGACCGATTCGGCAATTTATTATTACGACAGGGCTGCCCAGATGTCGCAAGACAACAACAATCTTTATGGCTTGTGTATCTCGTGGCAGGGCAGGGCTAATCTCTATTCCGCGCTTAACTTCAACCAGCAGGCGGGCGAAGCCTATCTCTTGAGCTGCGAACTTGCACGGAAAATCAAACAGCCTTATCAGGAGGCTTTTGCTATGCTTGGCTTAGCCAGTGTGCTGATGAAGGAAGGCCAGACGAAAGCCGCACTCGACACTGCACAGCAAGCTATGACAATTGCACACCAAATCAACAACCAGGTGTTGCAATATCAGGCGCACGAAACCCTTTCCCGAATCTACGAAACAAGAGGCGAGTTGCTCAAAAGCCTAGAAAACTACCGGCAATATGCCGAGATCAAAGACGACCTTCTGAATCAAGCTATACTGCATCAGGTGTACAATATGGAGTTGAATAGCCTTCATCAGGCCAATGTGAGGCAGCAACTCGAGATCGAAAGCCAGAAGATGAGTATCAGCAAGATGAGCAACCAACTCATCTTTTCGATCATCATTTTTTCCCTTGCCGTAGCCGGCCTTTATCTGTTATATCTCTATTTCAGATACCGGCAGAAAGAGCGTTTGCAACAGACTATTATCAGCCTCAACGAGAAAAAATCGCGCGCTGCCATCGAAGCCGAGATTGGCGAAAGACAACGCATCGGACGCGAATTGCATGATGGCATCGGACAGATGCTTTCGGTGGCAAGGCTGCACATCAGTGCTATCCAGCAAAAGAAACAACTACCAGAAAACAGAAGGGACGAACTGCTCATTGCCGCCATACACAGTGTGGATGAAGCTTTCGACGAGTTGCGCAATATCTCGCACAACCTTGCTCCATCACTCCTTTCTGAAAAAGGACTCATCGAAGCCCTGAAGAACCTGACCGCACTCATCAACCAAAGCAACCAACTGAAAATGAGTGTCGAAAGTTTTGGGATGAATGGCAGCATTGATCCCCTCATCGAACATACGCTCTATCGCGCTATTCAGGAATTGCTCAACAACGCCATCAAACATGGCGGAGCCAGCCATTTTAGCGTGCAACTGATTAAAGGCGAAGCTGAAATCACTTTGATGGTAGAGGATAACGGTCAGGGTTTTGAAGTGTCGGGAAAAGAAACCTTGTCGCAGGGCGGATTAGGCAATATCCGCTCACGAGTGGAAAACCTCAACGGTACAATGTTTATTGACAGTTTGCCAAGCCGCGGAACCATTATCACCATCGTCATCCCGCTAAAAAAGAATCCATGAAACTCGACCCCATACGTGTGCTCGTTGTTGACGACCATCAATTGATTATTGACGGCTTGAAATCGCTCTTGCAGGATGAGCCCGACATTGTGTTTGCCGGTGGCGTGAATAACCTCGCCCAAGCTATTGATTTCGTGTCGCAAAACGTTGTGAACGTGGTGCTTGCCGATATTAGTATGCCTGAGGGAAGTGGTATTGAAACCACAAGGCGTGTCAAAGAAATAAACCCCGAAATTCAGGTGCTTGCGTTAACGATGCACGAAGATTATGCCAACATCCGCGCAATGGTGGATGCCGGTGCCTCTGGTTATATTTTCAAACGTACCAATATGAATGAGGTGCTCGAAGCCATAAGGGTGGTAGCCGGAGGCGGAAAATACCTTGGCCGCGATGTGCAGGCTATCATCTTCAACAAGCTCAGCGAAAAAGAGGATGAATCGCTCACCGCCACTATGCCCACCCTTCTCACCCTGCGCGAGAAAGAGATACTGCACCTCATTGCAAAGGAAATGAATAACGAGGAAATTGCAAAAAAACTCTTTATCAGCGAACGTACAGTGGAAACCCACCGACGCAATATTTTCACAAAAACCAAAACAAAGACCATCGTCGGCCTGATTAAATTTGCCCTTCACTATGGCCTGATTTCAGAGGATAACGCCTCACAATAGGCTAAGAACAGATAGGTGCTCCCTGCTTTGTTCATATCATCCTCATTGGATGAATGTGAGGTTCTACCAATGTTTTTAAAAAAACAAATAAAATCCGCCATCCTGCTTCACCACCGTAGGCTCTATCTGAAAGGCCTGTCGGATGT
>JBDHYV010000134.1:0-7228 GCA_039811545.1 Bacteroidales bacterium
AAAGAACAAGGTTATGATCCGGTTATTTTCTATATCAAAATTGGAATGGAAGGTGTGCCCGGATACATTGACTGTCCTTCGGAAGAAGACATCGAAATCAGTTCGTGGATTGCACAAAAATACAACTGTCATTTTGTGGAGGTTGACCTCCAGAAAGAATACTGGGAAAGTTTTGTGGCCTACACCATTGAATCGGTGAAGAAAGGTTTTACACCCAACCCCGATGTGATGTGCAACCGCATGATTAAGTTTGGGGCTTTTGAACAACGTTTTGGCCATCAGTTTCCAAAAATCAGTACCGGCCATTATGCGCAAACCATTGAAAACGAGAAAGGATTCTTCCTCGGCACAGCCGCCGATATAGTGAAAGACCAGACTTATTTTCTGGCACGCATCACCTACGCCCAATTGTCGAAACTGATGTTTCCCGTTGGCGGTTTGCTCAAGCCACAGGTGAGGGAAATTGCCCGGCAGATGAAGTTGCCCAGCGCACATCGGCCCGACAGTCAGGGGATTTGTTTTCTGGGGAAGGTCAACTATAGCGATTTCATCCGGCGATATACCGGCGAAAGAGAAGGAAAAATCATTGAGTTAGAGACCGGAAAAGTTTTAGGCACCCATAAAGGGTTTTGGTTTCATACCATTGGCCAGCGCAAAGGGTTAGGTCTGAGCGGCGGGCCTTGGTTTGTAGTGAAAAAGGATGTGGACGAAAACCTCATCTATGTTTCCAACGGTTATGATCCCATTGCCCAATACAGCCACACCATTCCGCTGACGGATGTCCAATTGCTTCATCCCGATTTTTCACTCCACAACGGCATGGAGGTGCGCTTCAAGATTCGTCATCAACCCCATTATAATCATGGTAAGCTTGTTTTGAACAACGATAGCTTTGTGATCCGTTCTGAAGAAGCCATTTCGGGCATCGCCCCCGGACAGTTCGGAGTGCTTTACCATGCCTCGGAACCCTGGTGCCTCGGAAGTGGCGTGATTGACCAGCAAGAAATGGAAATAAACAAGTCCGCCAAGGATTGAGAAATTACTTCCTAAACAGGGTTTTTTATACTTTCGCACCGCATTACGATAAGTCGGTATCCTTTGCAGAATTCCGACTGTCGGTATAATCTTTCTGAACCATGAATACTCGTTGCCCGATTTTCATTTTTCTGCTTGTGTTGTCCCTGCAACCTTTCGCTTCAATGTGTCAAAACAGGGTAACAAACTATTCTTCTTTGCAACAGCAAATCCGTTCTTTGGACAGCCTCACGCCCCAGCTTTCCACACGCCTCATCGGGCAGTCGGCACAAGGGCGCGACCTTACGGTTATGCTTTTTTCCGATGGTGTTTTCGGGAGCGACCGGCATAAGCTGAAAGTGCTGATTTTTGCCCAGCAGCACGGCAATGAGCAAAGTGGCAAAGAGGGTGTATTGCGGGCAGCAAAATGGTTGGCAGATAGTGCTAATGTTCAAATTCTCAAATCGTTAGATATTGCCCTTGTACCCCAACTCAATCCCGACGGGTCGGAAGTCAACCAAAGGCGAAACGGCCGTCAGGCCGACCTCAACCGGAATCACCTTGTGCTCACCGAACCCGAAACCCAGGCGATTCACCGTCTTTTTGATGAGTTTGGTTTTCATCTTACCCTCGATGTTCACGAATATTATCCTTATGGCGAAGAATGGAAAAAGACCGGCTATCGCCGCAACACGGATGTAGCTTTAGGCAGTTGCACCCACCCCGACGTGGACCTCGCCTTGCGCGAGTTTTCGAACCAGAAAGTATTGCCATTCCTTATGGATCGTCTGAGGCAGTTCGGATTCAAATCGTTTGTCTATTGCCCGGGTGGTCCGTCGGGAGAAGATTATTTCCGCCACAGCACCTTCGACATCAATGACGGCAGGCAATCGTTCGGCATTCAGCAAACACTCTCTTTCATTCAGGAAGGGATGAACGGAGAAGATCTTTTTGAAGAAAATATGGAATTCCGTGCACAGGGACAGTTTCGGGGAATACAATCATTATTGCTGTTTGCCTGCCAAAATGCGGACGAAATACTTCAAGCAGTAACACAAGCCCGCCAAAAAATGCTGGAACCGGCTTCGGGCCGAAAGCTGACTTTGCAGGCCGAACATCAGCACAACAACCAGGAATTGCATCTTCCGCTTTTTTCCTATCGCACAGGCCACGATACCCTTGTGGTGGTAAATGACTACCGCCCTGTGGTGAAAGCCACCGCCATAACAAATCTGCCCGAAGGCTATCTTATTCCGGTGGAAAACAAAGCCTTGCTTGACTGGGCCGAACGTCAGCAACTCCTCCATACGCCCCTGCCGCAAGATGCTGCCGCATGGTGTGAACAATACTTTGTTGCAAAAGTGGATAGCATTGATTTTGAAGGGGATATGGTAATAGACCCACAAATTGAAACGTATAAAGTCAAACAGAAAATCGAGGGCGACGACTATGTTTTTTTTCCCGTTTCGCAACCCAAAGGTCTTTTAATAGCCATTAGCTTAGAGCCGCAATCTATGCTGGGTTTAGCCACCTACGAGTCTTACCGCGATTTGGTGGAAGTCGGCCAATTTTATCCTATTCTCCGATTTGTAAAACCCTCACCAAAAAAACCCTGACACCATGCGCATCGAACGCGTTGAAATACGGCATATCCGGATGGAGTTGGTTCATCCTTTCACCACCTCGATGGGAACCGAATTTGATGAAGAGCACATCATCGTCCGAGTTGACGGCGAAGGGCTCAGCGGTTGGGGCGAGGTAGTGGCCGAAGGAAACCCTTATTATTCTTACGAGACCGTGCAAACGGCCTGGCACATCCTGAGCGATTTTTTGATTCCGGAGGTGCTTGGCAAAAACTTGACCGAGCCGCAACAGGCGGTTGATCTTTGGGCCAAGGTGCGCGGACATCGCATGGCCAAAGCCGGTTTTGAGGCTGCCATTTGGGATTTGCTGGCCAAATGGCGGCAAATGTCGCTACAAGATATGCTGGGTGGAAGCCGGAAAACCATCGAAGTAGGCGTAAGCATCGGCATTCAGTCTAATGTGACTGAACTGTTCAAATCCGTGGAAGCATACCTTGGCGAAGGTTACCGCAGGGTGAAGATCAAAATCGCTCCCGGAAACGACCTGCCTTTCATCAAAGCATTACGCGTGGAGTTTCCCGGACTGATGCTTCAGGTGGATGCCAATTCGGCTTATACCTTAGGTCAAATCCCGCTCTTTCGCGAGATGGATGCCTTTGGCTTGCTGCTCATCGAGCAACCTTTGGGTTATGACGATATTTACGACCATTCACTGCTTCAAAAGCAGCTTGCCACGCCTTTGTGCCTCGATGAAAGTATCCATTCGCTGGCCGACACCAAAGCGGCTCTTGGTTTGGAAAGCTGTCGCATTATCAACATCAAACCCGGACGTGTAGGAGGATTCACCGAGTCGAAGCTGATCCATGATTATTGCCGCGATCAGGGGGTTGCTGTCTGGCATGGCGGCATGCTCGAATCGGGGATTGGCCGGGCCGGAAATGTGGCGCTGGCCTCATTGGAAAATTTCAGCCTCCCGGGCGACATTTCGGCCAGCAAGCGATATTATGTTGAAGATATTGTGGAACCGGCCTTTGAGGTGAATCCCGATGGGACGATGAATGTACCCCAGGGGCACGGAATTGGCGTTGAAGTCAACCAAAAACGCTTGGATAAGGCCACCGTTCGAAAAAAAGTCTTTAAAGCTCTAACCAGAAAATAATTTCCGAAATTTCTTTAAACTCCTGAAAACGCGGATTTTCTATTTTGATATCGGTTTGTTCGTATTCCCAGGTTTCGTGAAAAGGAACATAAACCGCAAACCCGCCAATATTCAACACCGGCAAGATGTCGGATTTCACCGAATTGCCTACCATCAAAAAGTTTTCAGGAGCAACATCAAGAGTATTAAGCAGTTGAATGTAATTATTCTCGTGTTTTTCGCTCACCACTTCCACATGATGGAAATAAGAGAAAAGACCGGAGCGGGCCAACTTGCTTTCCTGGTCGAGCAAATCGCCTTTGGTAATTACCACCATTTTTTGTCCTTTCTGATGCAAGGTTTGCAACACATTACTCACACCATCGAGCAGCACCACTTCTTTATTGAGTTGTTCACGACCAAGTGCAACGATTTTCCGGATGGTTTGTGGCGGCAGGTTGTCGCCTCCGATTTCAAGTGCTGTTTCCATCATCGAAAGTACAAAAGCTTTGATCCCATACCCATAGAGGGGCATGTTTTTCACTTCGGTGCGAAATAAAATCCGCCTCACCAATTCAGGCTCCATAAAAGGACTGAGTAAATGCGAAAATGTTCGTTCTGTCTCTCTGAAATAAGGCTCGTTCACCCAGAGGGTGTCGTCGGCATCAAAGGCGATGACCTCGAATTGTCGTTTCATTGGCCGGTAGGTTTCGGGTTATTGATCTGATTCAGAACAGATTTCACCGTGTCGAAAATCCCCTGCGGGCCAAAGCCGCAAAAATCATGTTGTTGTTCGGGTGTTCCCTGTGGCACAAAATCATCGGGTATGCCCAGACGCTTCACGGGAATGGTAAGGCCGTTGCTGGAGGCCCATTCCAGCAGGGCAGAACCCATTCCTCCGTCAATCGCACCATCTTCCACCGTAACAACAGCTTGATGATTTAGAAACACTTCATGCAACAGCTTGTTGTCTAATGGTTTAAGAAATCGAAGGTCGTAATGCGAAATGTTTATGCCTTCGTTCTGAAGCCGGTTGAGGGCTTGGGCAACAAAATTTCCTGTATGTCCGATGCTGACCACGGCTAAGGTCTCGCCCTTGCGAAGGAGTCGCCCTTTTCCCGATTCGATGGGGATGAAAGGAGTTTTTGGGCAGGGTGCAGGGATTTTTCCGCGGGGATAGCGTATCACGTAAGGCTGACGGGACAAAGCTGCGCTATACATCAGGTTGCGCAATTCGCAGGCATCCATCGGGGCAGCAATCACTAAGTTGGGAATGCATCGGAGAAAGGCTAAGTCGAAGGCTCCATGGTGGGTTGCGCCATCTTCGCCTACCAGTCCGGCACGGTCAACACAGAGCGTCACGGGCAGGTTTTGCAGGGCAATGTCGTGAATAAGCTGGTCGTAGGCGCGTTGCAGAAAGGTGGAATAGATCACACAAAACGGCTTTAGTCCGCGGCTCGCCTGCCCGGCGGCAAAAGTCAGCGCATGTTGTTCGGCAATGTCCACATCGAAGGCTCTTTCGGGAAAAGATTCCATGAAAATATTGAGCGAGCTGCCTGTGGGCATGGCGGGGGTGATGCCAACAATTTCGGGGAAAAGCGTTGCAAGCTCGGTGAGTGTTTCGCCAAAAATATACTGATACAGCGGTGCTTCGCCCGAAGCTCTGTTTGTTGTTGTTTGTCCTGTGAAACGGTCAAAAGTACCCGGAGCGTGAAACAAAACCTGTTCTTTTTCGGCTCTTTCAAAACCTTTTCCTTTGGTTGTAACCACGTGCAGTAGTCGGGTTCCCGGCATGGCCTTCATTTTTTCGAGCGCAGGCAGCAACTCATCCAACTTGTTGCCATCCACCGGTCCGAAGCAGGGAATGCCAAAGGCGTTGAACAAGGGATAATCTGCATCGGCCATAGCCTTTGACCGCATCATTTTCAGGTGTTCGCGAATGGCGCCGGTTCCTTGATCAATGGATATGCCGTTGTCGTTGAGCACAATCAGCAGGTTGGGCTGTAATCCGCCGGCCTGGTTAAGGGCTTCAAAAAACATCCCGCCGGTGATGGCTCCATCACCCACCACGACAATATGTTGACGGGAGTTCTCTCCGGCCTTCAGCGAGGCCACCGCCATTCCGAGGGCAGCTGAAAGTCCGGTAGAAGCATGGCCGGTGCCGAATGTATCAAAAGGACTCTCTTTCCGGGAAGGAAATCCGCTGATGCCATTCCATCGCCGCAGGGTATCGAATTGGGCACGCCGACCCGTGAGTATCTTGTGGGCATACGCCTGATGACCCACATCCCATACCAACAGATCATCCGGGGTATCAAAAAGATAATGCAGAGCAATGCTAAGTTCCACCACTCCGAGTGAAGACCCGAGATGGCCCGGATTGACCGAAACCACATCGAGGATAAAGGCACGCAGCTCGGCGGCAAGTTGAGGCAGCAGCTCCCGACGAAGCTCCCGCAGCCCGGCAGGCGACTCGATATGTGGCAGCAAGGGTTCTGGCATCGGCAAAAAAATTTCAGAATGCAAAGGTAACAAGATTGACTTTGGCAGTGCCGCGCAAAACCCAGAATGGCGCAGCTGCCCGACAAAAACGCAGTTTTGCCCGTCAGCCAGGGAACATTTACCCCATCGAGGTAAAGAAAATTAAGCTCAAACGATATTGAAAAGGGAGAAATGCCCGGCTTTGCCAGCCATTTTAAAAACCCAATCAACCTATGTTGCCCAAAAAATGGGGAGGGTGAAAAGTTGCTGATTACAGGCCTGATACAAATTTAACGGCCTGTGTTGAACCAATGGAGATTTGACTTACTTTTGAGGAGATAAACGCTATACCATGAACCGACTACATTGCATAATTTTCACAACCAAACTGAAAACCAATGCTTTGACCACCGGCGAAGCTTCGGCCAAAGTGAAGATATATGCAATAGGGGTGCGTTTAGCGGGGAGTTAGTGGCAAGGATAGAATTATACTAAAATTTAAAAAGATACCAAAATGGCAGAACATGGTCACGGAAATCATTGGGAATGTGTAGAAGAACTAGAAAATGTACTTCAAAATATCATGCCTACAATTCTCGAAGAAGGGATTATAACAGATTCATCAGAAATATTTGCTGACTGTTTTGAAAATGAAAACCCGAGTAAAACAATTTTTTACTCAATTTCGGATGAAAATGAATTAACGACAAAAATTTTGGTTGCCACGAATAAAAAAGAACAAACAAATGAAGTGGTAACTGGCTACCCTTTTATTCAAGCAAAAAATAATATTAGATTAACCATCACCGCAATTGATGAATGGCAAAATTTGTTCGAAGCAGTATTAACAGGAGAAACTGAAAATGGACAATCAATCTCATTTTTTGACACCAACTATTTTTTACATAAAGAAACTTATGAAATTGGAAACACTTATGATTTTTCTATTTTTGCTTTGGGATATAATGTTGAAATCTTAAAAGAAGATACGTTTTCATATGAAGAACAAGAA